>CBFCWR010000289.1:0-4214 GCA_965601575.1 uncultured Desulfofustis sp.
AACTTTCCTGCCAGGCGATGGCAGGGATCATGGCTTGATAGATGGCATTGAAATTATCTGGTAACTCCCGTCGAATGACAAGACTTGTGTAGGCGAATTCAAGGAGGTCTTTTATTCGTTCCAGGTAGTCGTCAAAATTGTTTTTCGGCGCCTGCCAGCGCTTAATTTCCGTAAAGCTTGGTTGCTTGGCTGCGTAGGCTGATGGGACCAGAACCGACTCCAGGAACTTCAAGACATCGTATCCTGAGGTCTCTCGTGGCTGAGCCGTTTCCTCCTCCGGTTCGGGATTGTTCTCCTGATTTTCTGGATACGCTTGGAAAAGCATCTGCAAAGCTTTGTTGATATCAGGAGAATAATGAAGTTCCACCGCTTCCCCGCCGAGGATCTTGGCCAGCCGGATAAGGCCGTTTCTGCTGATCTCGATACCGAAGGCAGGGCCAAGCTCGTCAAGTATCATCAGGGCGTCTCCGGCAGTCAGGAAGCTGAGATAGCCGATCCTGCTTTCTCCCGGATTTTCCAGCAACTGATTCCTGAAAATGGCGGAGAGCAGCTGCCAGCCCGCTAAAAACTGATCCCTGACAAAGTCTTTCCGCACTGAAGTATCATTTATCCGAGTGACAAATTCATAACGGGTGTCAAGCAGGAGATCGATAAGCTGTTGCTTGTCTGTTTCACTCAACGGCTTCTCGGAGAGCACCGATACAAGAAAGACCAGTAGAGAATCCCAGGTTTCCCAGAGATCAAGAAAGTCATCCATCTCCTCTTCGGAGAGAGTTTCAACTACTTCAGCCCCAGGCTCACTGTCCATTTCAATGGCATCAGCATGGATATTGACGATAAGACTTTTCTCATTGGCGATGACAGCGCCAGGCCTGATGCTGTCCAGGAGCTGTTCCGCCTGCATTCGAGCATCAGGGGTGAACATCGGCAGTATAAAGGTTCGCAGGTCGTCCACCGGGTTGGCAAGCTTGATTGAAAAATCCTGCATGTGTTCATTGATCAGAGGGAGCAGCCGCTGGAACACCATATCGAAACTTTCGATGACAGAACCGTCTGCTGAAAAAATTTTGGTATCGACGGTTTGAAAGGTCAGATCCCAGCTTTGACTGTCCAACTGGGGGATTTGGGAAACTTGAATCGATCCGTTCCACTGGTAAGGCATCAGGCAACTATCACCGAGTGGAGTGCCAAGATGCATGTAGACATCTGTCAGCAGGTTGATTACTTCGGCTTCGCCTGAGAATTTGGGATTGGCCAACTTGAGCTCCAAGCAGCCGTTACCCTCGTAGAGGAGTTGAGCAGTTTGCCCAGGGTCGGTATAAGAAGTCTGGATGAGTAGCCCATTGAGCAATTCGTAATCAAGGGTGATGGGCATGGTAATTTCTTTACCATTAGCATCTGGGTGAGATGCTAAAAGAATCAGGGCTGCGAGAGTGAAAGACAATGATTTTAACATAGTATCGGGCACGGTAAGTTGGGTGGTTATCTGAGCTGACAGCATAACAGGTGATGTCCCAGTTGCCCATAATAATGCCCCCCGGAGTTCTTCGAGATCTGGATTTTCATGGAGCCTGATTAAACGTACGTTTAACTTTTTTCTTGCCATCGTTTCGCTTCTGAGATATTTTTTATTAAACGAACGTTTAATGCCTGGGGGGAAACAAACATGACTGCATCGAAACAACGTATACTGGAAAGCGGGGTAGCCATGTTCGCCCGTAAAGGATATGGCAGCACCGGACTGCGGGAACTGGCTGACCAGGCGGGTGTCAATCTGGCAATGGTCAACTATTTTTTTGGCTCTAAGAAAGGATTGCTGAAGGTCATTCTCGAGACGTTTCTGTCCGGCTATCACGAAATTGCAAAACAGGAGTTAACTGCCGATGCAGACATGGAAGTTAAAGTGAAGCGCTTCCTGAAACGCATAATTCCCTATATCAAATCACACCGGGATTATTTCATTGTAACCCTGACCGAACTCCCCCATGACGATCCCGATATCATTGAATACAAGGCTTCCTGGATCAGTAAAATAGTCGATCTCGTCCAGGACGAGATCTGTACACCACTATCTGATGGGACAAATAGGGAAATAACTCCGTATGTCATTGGTCCGGTTATGATCGGGATGATTGCCATGCGGTTTCTGGTTGAGCCCATATTCCAAACTATCAAACCCGCGGAATTAGATGTCGATCCCTATCATGACTACGCCGATCAAATAGCCGAGATCTTTTTGAATGGCATTTTGGGACTGCGAGACCTGCAGAGCGAGGGGACCCCATGAGAAAAATAAGAGAAAAGATGGAAACGCTCTTTGACAGGGGCGCAGGTTTGATGATCAGATTCAGGTTTGCGGTGGTTCTATTCTCAGCGATTCTTATGGTTCTGCTCTCGGTAAATATGAGGAATCTGCAATTTGATACGTCAAATGAAGGTTTTTTGCGTGCAGACGACCCTATTCTGGCCACCTATAACGATTTCAGGGAGCAGTTCGGCAGGGATGATATGCTTATTCTGGCCATCCATTCCAATGATATATTTTCGATTGAATTTCTTACTCGTCTCAAAGAGCTGCACGAAACACTCGAGTCTGAAATAACCAACATCAACGACATGATATCCATGGTCAACGCCCGCTCAACGAGAGGAGAGGGCGATGTCCTGCTGGTCGACGACCTGCTGCTCAATTTTCCTCAGACAGAGCAGCAGCTCCAGGATCTCCAGTCGCTGGTCATGAGTAACCCGCTTTACCTCAACCAGTTAATTTCAGCCAATGGGCTGTATACCACCATAGTGATCGAGAGCAGCGTTTACACTACCGCCGGCGAGGTGGACCTGCTCTCCGGCTTTGACGAGGGCAGTGATGACATCGGGACCGATTCTGACAACGGTCTGTCGTCCGGCAAGTTTATCAGCGATCAGGAGAATAGTGAATTCGTTGAGGCGGTTTACGAAGTGGTTCGCAGGTACCAGAGCGACGATTTCCAGATTTATGTCGCTGGTTCTCCAGCAGTGATGCATTCCATCAAACTGTTTATGCAGAACGACGTTAAAAAATTCATGCGCATCGCCATTCTGGTGATCGGGGTGTGCCTGTTCGTCATGTTCCGACGGCTATCAGGCGTTATTTTACCTCTCATAGTAGTTGCCGCATCAGTCGCTTCGACAATAGGACTCATGGCCATGCTCGGCGTATCATTTAAGCTGCCGACCACTATCCTCCCTTCATTTCTGTTGGCCGTCGGAGTGGGCGCCAGCGTTCACGTGCTCTCTCTCACCTACCAGGCGTTACGTCGTGGAACTCAGAAAAATGAGTCGATTCGCCACGCCTATTCCCATTCCGGCCTGGCGATCGTAATGACCTCATTGACCACCGCAGCGGGACTTGCCTCATTCTCCTTCGCCGGGGTCGCACCCATTGCCGATCTGGGAATCTTCGCTTCCATCGGCGTCCTGTTTTCTCTTTGGTATACACTCACTCTCTTACCGGCGTTGCTGGCGATCATTGCCTTGAAAGAAATAGAGTTCGACAAGGCTCATTCGAAAAACCGGGTGGACCGACTTCTGGAGTTCCTCGCCGATTTTTCAATCGATCATCACCGAAAGATATTGATTGCTGCTGCAATACTCCTCGCGATCGCGATTTACGGTGCCGTGCAAGTCAGATTCTCCCATCAGGTGTTGAACTGGCTTCCTGAAGATCTGAATGTCAGGATCTCCACCGAAGTGATCGATCGAGAACTCAAGGGGAGCGTGGTGCTCGAAGTTTTATTGGATACCGGAATGGAAAATGGACTCTACGATCGGGATACGCTGTTGGCGATTGACAGGTTAACCCACGCTATGGAGCATGATTTTGCCGACCAGCAGGTCTTCGTCGGAAAGTCAATCGCGGTCACCACGATCCTCAAGGAGATCCATCAGGCTTTGCATGGCAATGATCCGGATTTCTACAAAGTGCCGGAAAACGAAAGGCTCATTCCCCAGGAATTTCTGCTGTTTGAAAATTCGGGATCCGATGATCTGCAGGATGTGGTTGATTCACGATTCCAGATCGCCAGAATAACCCTGAAGGTTCCCTGGCAGGACGCGCTGCTTTACCGCGGTTTCATCAATGAGACCATGGAGCGGTTCGAAGCCGAGTTCAGTGGTAAGAGTCTAGACGGTGCAGAACCAATGCAGGTGACCGTTACCGGGATCATGTCCATATT
>CBFCWR010000290.1:0-4205 GCA_965601575.1 uncultured Desulfofustis sp.
CACAGCACGAGGTATTCCTTCACTCTCAGGGGTAAGAAAAAGACTCATACATAAATGTCTTCAGTTTTATGGGCCTCAGTGTCAATTGAGCCAGTTTTTGATTATCTCTTATTTGACCCAGGAGTGCTTAACCGAAGATAACTTGAACAAATCTCAATCCATCCGAGATTTAAACAAACAAGAAAATAGTGCCCTGGATGGTTGAAGATTAGCTCTGACTACATACTTTTTACACTGTTGCAGTCAAACCTGATAAGATAGTGTTTTCCTTTTCCTGCTAACACCCGGTGAACCAACATTTCATACTCTGTGATACTACTGCGGATATATCTGAGCGCATTGGGGCAAAGCGAAGATGAAGAATTCGCCCGGGATAGTCGTCTGCTGACCCACAAGATCGCAGGAGGTCTTTCATAGTGGCACGTCCCGGAGAACTGAGCTTTGACCGGCCCATAGAAGATACGCTTACCCTCAAGATAGCGGGGTCCTGGAAACTCCATAAAGACTTGCCGTCTGTTGATGCCATCAGCCGTCAGTTAGAAAATTATCCCGACTTGAAGAGCATCCAGATCGACGCTCGAGAAGTGGGTGAGTGGGATTCCGGTCTGCTGATTTTTCTGGGTCGTTCGCTGGAGCTGGCCACCCAGAAAGATCTCGAGTTAAAGACAGTGGGGCTGCCCGAAGGAGCAACCAAACTGCTGCAGCTGGCAACGGCCGTTCCCGAGAAAAAGGATGCCCGAACGGCACCTCCGGATAAGACCTTTCTCGTTCATCTGGGTGACGAGACGGTGGATTTTTTCAAGGGCTGTGGAGATCTGCTCGATTTTGTCGGTGAGACTACCATGGCCTTTGTCAAGTTGATCCGCAGCAAGGCCCAATACCGGCGCTCAGACCTTGGTCTTGTGCTTGAATCCTGCAGCGGGCAGGCCCTTCCGATTGTTACTCTTATCAGTTTTCTGGTCGGGGTGATTTTGGCCTTTGTCGGTTTGATCCAGCTCAAATTCTTCGGGGCGGAGATCTTCATCGCCGACTTGGTGGGTATTGCCATGTTTCGGGTCATGGCAGCGATCATGACCGGTATTGTCATGGCCGGCCGCACCGGCGGCGCTTTTGCCGCCCAGCTTGGTACGATGCAGGTAAATCAGGAAATAGATGCCCTAAAAACCCTGGGCATCTCCCCGATGGAATTTCTGGTGCTGCCCCGCATGCTCGGGCTCACCCTGATGATGCCTCTGCTGGCGCTCTACGCAAACGTAATGGGGGTTCTCGGAGGGGCGGTAGTGGCTCTGGGTGAACCCAACATCAGTCTCATCCAATATTACCAGCGCACCGTGACATCGGTCTCCCTCTGGGATCTTGGGATCGGCCTGTTCAGCAGTGTGGTTTTTGGTGTGATCGTGGCGCTTTCAGGCTGTATGCGGGGCATGCAGTGCGGCAGGAGCGCCTCGGCGGTGGGTGATGCGGCCACCGCAGCAGTAGTGACGGCTATCGTGGGCATCATCGTGGCCACCGCGGTCATCACCGTCATTACCAGCATGCTGGGGGTTTGATCAGCTCCACCGACGCCCAGGCCACCTGCGTGGAGCAGCACCTGTAAAAGAGAGGTTCTTGCAGACAACCCTGGATGCACAGCCGGGAGAGCAGCTAAAGAGAGGATAGCCGACCTATGGTCGAGCCAATGGATAAGAAGCCCCATATCGTAGTCGAAAATCTCACCATGGCCTATGGTGATTTCGTGCTCATGCGCGATCTGAGCTATACCATCAACCGGGGTGATATCTTCATCATCATGGGCGGCAGCGGCTGCGGCAAGTCGACCATGATGGCGGTGCTGATTGGTCTTAAAGCCCCGGCCACGGGAAAGGTGTTTTACGATGGTCTGGACTTCTGGGGATCCGATGAGGAGAGTCGGGACAGGATCATCAGACGGTCCGGTGTGATGTACCAGAGCGGGGCCCTGTGGAGTTCCATGACCCTGGCCGAGAACATTGGCCTGCCGCTGGAAACCTATACCGATTTAAGTGCTCGCCAGATCCGGGAAGTCGTTCGATTGAAGCTTTCCCTGGTGGGGCTGGCCGGCTTCGAAGAGTTTTACCCCTCGGAAATAAGCGGCGGGATGCAGAAGCGGGCCGGTATCGCCCGAGCCATGGCGATGGATCCGGAAATTCTCTTTTTCGATGAGCCTTCGGCAGGCCTCGATCCGGTCAGTGCCCGGCGGCTGGATGATCTCATTTTAGAACTCAGCGAAAGCCTCCAGACCACCATGGTTGTCGTTACCCACGAGTTGGCCTCGATCTTCGCCATCGGCAGCAACTCGGTGTTCCTGGACGTCTCACAACGGACTATGACTGCTACCGGCAATCCCAAAAAGCTGCTGGCCGAAACACAGGACCCCACCCTGCGCCTTTTTCTGACCCGCGGGGAGAATGCCTAGGAGAGTAAGCAATGGCCCAAAAAGTAAACAGAAAGATGATCGGCGGTTTTGTGGTTGCCGCGGTGGCTATTCTGGCCGCCAGTATTGCCATATTGGGATCGGGAGACATGTTCAGGGAGCGGATCGAATTCGTGCTCTACTTCGACGATTCCATCAAAGGGTTAAACGTCGGCGCCCCGGTTCTGTCCAAAGGGGTAAAAACGGGTACGGTAAAGCAGATTGTGCATCGAACGTTCATGGATGATCTCACCTCGACCGTTGCGGTATTTATTGAGATATACCCCGAAGCATTTGATGTGGTCACCACATCCGATCAACATATAGACCCGTTGGACAGTCTGCCGGGACTTATCGACAAGGGCTTGCGGGCGCAGCTGGTGAGCCTGAGCATGGTCACGGGACAGCTATCCGTCGAATTCGTGATGCTCCCCGATACGCCCGCTGAGCTGAAAAACCTGGATGCAGGCATTCTGGAAATCCCCACCGTTCCGTCAACCCTGTCGAGATTGGAAAAACAGCTGCAGCAGATCGATCTGGAGGAAATGTACCTGCGCCTGAGCTCTATCCTGGACACCATTGACACCAGCTTAAAAAACCTGAACCTTGAATCCGTCGGCAGTGAGCTGAACAATTTGGTCGGAGATATCAGGCAGTTGATTAATAGTATGGACACCGAGATCAAATCCCTGGCCGGAAATCTTAACGAGGCCGTCACTGATTCCAGGGGGTTGATCGTTGATTTGCACGGCGAAATAAAGCCGCTGGCCGAGAAATCCAACGAAACGATGGCTGAAATCGGCGCAATGGTCAAGACCATGGACGGCAAGGTTGAGCCCCTGGCCCAAGCAATGACCGATGCACTCGAGGCGGCGACGTCGGCGAGCAGGGGGGTCAACGATCTTGTGGGGGAGACGTCCCCAACCCGCGATAATCTGGACAGAGCTCTCGAAGAGCTTGCGTCGGCCGCCCGCTCTTTAAGGATATTGGCCGAGTACCTGGAACAATATCCGGATGCCTTGCTCAAAGGTAAAGGACCAAGGAACTATTAGAGGAGGTTTACATGAATCGCTCTACCTATCATATCGCCACTGTGATTATATCTTTGAGCATTCTGGTTATTGCAGGGTGTGCGGTGACGCCTCCACCTACGTATTTCCAGTTGGAGGAGCAGGCAAATCTCCAGCTAAGCGGCATCGAAAGAGGCGTCGCCGTGGGTGTCGGTCCGCTGAATCTCCCCTCCTATCTGGATCGCCCGCAAATCGTGACGAGAGCAACGGAGCACCAGCTTGCATTGTCTGAATTCAACCGGTGGGCAGAACCATTGAAGGAAAGCATGCTGCGGGTCATCGCAGTCAATCTCTCAAACAAACTGGAATCGACCAGGGTCTTCGGGGTCCCCAGGCGCAGTTCAGGGGTCCCGCTGGAATTCAAGGTAGAGATCAATGTGGCACGATTCGACGGCAGATTGGGCGGCGAAGTGCTGCTCGTGGCCCGCTGGATCCTCACAGACCAGGAATCCCAGGTCATTTCTACCAAAGTGTCCATCATCAGGGAACAATCTTCTGGTGATGGCTACGACGCGTTAATTCAGGCTCAGAACAAGACTCTCAAAATGTTGAGCGAAGAAATTGCCGAGGCCATTCGATCCCATAGCTGACCACCTCAGCACCGCTGATTTTCGATTCAAATCAGACTCTGAAGTCCGGGGAAAATGACCGGACTACCACGGGGCTGGTAACAGCAGCGTCTCCAGTCGAGGCCTTGATTGATC
>CBFCWR010000291.1:0-4151 GCA_965601575.1 uncultured Desulfofustis sp.
CTTCAATAATCAATTCCCGGCTGCGGCTCGATGTCTTTACGATAGGCGTGGGTAATTTCGTCCACCCGGCTGGCGGTATCGGCCCGTTTGAGGACCTCTTCATGGGCATCCCGTCCGGTTAACACCAGATGCAGGAGTGGAGGCTTGCGGTCCAGAATGGCCAGGACCTGGTCCAGATCAACCAGCTTGAGTTGAAGGGCGTTATTGATTTCGTCGAGAATCACTACGTCGTAATCCCCGGATAACATTTTCTGATTGACCAGCTGCACGGCCTCCTGGGCATTTTCCCGGTGAACCGAATGGGGGTATGGATTTCCCTGGATACCGCAAAAGCCCTTACCGGTGGCATGAAGTTCAACTCTGTCACCCAGCAGTTTCACCCCATCCCACTCCCCCGAATAGAGATCACCTTTCATAAACTGGATAATGCAGACCTTCAACTGGTGCCCCGCCGCACGTAGTGCCATGCCCATGGCACTGGTCGTCTTTCCTTTGCCGTTTCCGGTCAGCACTACGACCAGGCCATGCTTTTTTTCCGGTTCTAATTTGGTTATTTCCATAGGATTCGGCAACCTCTAAGCCACCTTCAATTGGTAGTCTACTTTTTCTTCTTGGTGCTCTTTTTAGCGCCTTTTTTCTTTTTGGTTTTTGTGGCCTTGCCGTCTCCGGCTTTTTTACCTTTCTTGCTTTTCGCTTTGGCGGTCTTTTTGTCGCCCTTTTTACTGCCAGCTGCCTTCGCCTTTGATTTCTTAGTCTTTTTCTTCTTCTTTGGCTTTGGCGAAGCGGCCTGGACCGAGGCCTCCATTTCATCAATCAACCAATCGGGGAACACACCCAGACGGCCGTTTCTGAATCTCCCTATCCAGTACCGCACCTGGGTAACTTTGAGATTCGCCACTCGCGCCGCCTGCTCCATGGTCGAACCGGCATCGACGGCAAGCAGCGCCTGGGCTCGCTGGCTATAAGGTGCTTCAGCTTGGGCCAGAGCCTCCAGGACTAGTGATTCCTCGGCGGTGATAAAAATTTCGATACTCTGCTGCGCAACCATTTTTCCCTCCTCAAGTAACTGATCTTAAATCATGGGCCGACTAGAGACGTACCATCACACTATGAGACAGATGAGTAATTTGTAAAGCCGACGGTACATTCTCGGCTGTTTTACTCCACTTCCGGCCAGAATTGTGAAGACACGTGGTCGTAAAGGTGGAGATCGAATCGGACCAGCGGCGCCAGTGCTTCGCGAGTATGCTGATCCGACAGATCAAACAGTTGGTAGTACTCTGATTTGTTGGACTTCAGCTTCTGCTCGGTCGGGCTCACGCTGATTGATTCACAGAATCGATCTTTAAAGCGTTCATAGGTTTCTGTGAGACCAACTGAACTGAATCGCGAGGTATTAGCGCAGGCCTTCCGCAGCTCTTCCTCCCCCACCCTGTCAGGACGGTAATCAAGAAAATAGCGGGTCTGGACATTGTCGAAGAAATCAAGCTGGTAGTCGTGCAGACCGTCCACGAAGGCATGAATCTCATCAGGGTTGCTGAAATCGATACGGTTGAGTGTGTCGGAGAGGGACTTTATCGTTTCGTTGTGGCGAAAGCCGTAATACGACTCGAGCTTGGATCCGGGCCGCACCCCCTTCAGGTAATTGAAGTGAGAGTGTAAATGACTGTAGGGCTCCCGGATAATACTGATGAGCTCGAAGCCGGTCAAATCGACGGCCTTATCCAGTTCATAGAGCGGCAGATGCCCAGCCAAATAGTGGGCCCGTTCTACTACTTGCTCCAGTTCCTGACGGCTTAGCCGCTCGATGTGGGTAAAGAACCGATCACCACTGAAACAGGATCGGGCCAGTGCGTTAAATGAGGTCCCGGCAGTCTTGGGGATATGCATGAAACAGATAGGAGCGTCCAGCCTCGGCTTGAGCAGCTCAATTTCGCCGCAGCCAATCCTGAATACCGGAGTCTTGAAGGAGTCGAAATACAGTTCGAACCACTGACCGGAATTGGGCGCCACATCGTCGGGGAAGCTGAAATCGAATCCGCAGACTCCGCTGGGATGCAATCGTTGTTCTACCAGGTCCGGGCGGAAGCCATCGTTGCTGAAACGGCCGATCACAGCGCCATCGACCATGGCCGTAATACGCACTGGTCTCGACTTTCTGAAGCGCTGGTAGCACCAGCCTGAAATGAACCGGCCGTTGAGCCTGTCAACCGAGTAGCGATAGAGCCTTGCTGCAATCATCTCGTCTGGGGTGATAGCCCGGGAATGTTGTCACCCTCTCAGGCGACCTGATTTTTTCCAGATTGTACCAGAATTTTTACCTATCGTGCAAAATCACGCTCTAATTCGAGGGGGATGATGGGTGAGACCATGAGCTCGCGCAGTGCAGAGCTTGGGTCTGATGGGATGACAAACCCACCTAGAGGAGTTTATACTGTTTTTTCAACTCCTTGTAGACCAGCGTGGAGACCTGCCGTATCACATTGCCCCTGGTCAGCATCCAGTTGCCGTAGTTGCTCGCCCGCGTGTCGCGTTCGATAATTCCGACCAGGGCATAGGGATAGCGCTTGCCTTTCCTGTCTTTGGCGACCAGGATGCCCATGTCGCCGCACAGACGCGCTGTCGATCCGGTCTTGTTGTAGACCAGCGTACCACGGGGTATCGGGGTACCGTTGTAGAGCCGGTCGCGCCCAGGCAGCGACATCAGCCTTCGTATCTCCTTGCCATAGGGCAGCTCTTTGTTCCACAGAGCCAGGAGAAAGCGTATGTAGTCGGAAGGCAAGGCACTGTTTTTATAAGTTCTGCCGCCGGAGGGAATGTATTCAACGATCCGGGTATTCTTGAAAATGGAACCATAGTGTCTGCGCAGCAGCCGGTCCACCTCGGCGGGCCCGCCAGCCATGCGCATGACCCAGTTGGTGGCTGGATTATTCGAGCGCTGGATCATCAACTCCATGTTGCGGCGGCTCTTGGGGCCGTATTTAAGGGTACCTTCTTTCACCCGGTGGAAAAAAGCCAGGGCTACAAAGGGCTTGATCATCGAAGCAGCCTGGAACACCATATTGGCATTGATGTCGACCAGACTTTTTTCGCTGGTCAAGTCGTAGACCATCCAGCCGGTCTTTTCATTGCTGGTCAGTTTGCCGGCCCGCCGCTGTTCCTTGATAAAACGCTCGATAGCAGCCTCGAAATCGCCAGCCACCGGGGCAAGCGCAACTTCCCTGGGCTTAGGCGCGGACGGAGCTGGAGCTGGTCTGCTTTTGGCTGTCTCCTGCACCACCTTTGGTGGAGGCGCCACCGGCGCAGGTGTTTTTGCCGCAATTTTGGGGGCAGGGGCGGAAGTGGACTGCTCCTCATCGAGATGGGACGACTCGCCAAAGACGACCGGATTATTCTTTTCGGCGATGATGGTGGTCGATATCTTTTTGCGTTTGAGCAGTTTTGCGTGATTTTTAGCTACCTTATAAGTTGATGAGCGGTCACTGCGGCGGCGGTAGATCAGGGTGTAGTTATTTTTGTCGGTCTGTTCGATATAGAGATTCTTGCCCACCTCGTCACCAAGGTAATCATAGACCCTGGCATAGCGTTTTTTCATGTCTTCCAGGTTGGGGCCCAGACCGTAACTCACGTTGTACAGTTCGAAATAGCCGCTGTCTTCAACAGCGAAACATTCCGACAATCCCCCGCTGCGCAGAAGCTCACTGTGCTTGACCATCAGTTGCGCTGAACTCAAGGCGGTACCGTTATGATCGTAGACGATCCCGTAGCCGCCCACTTTTCTGCCGACAATGCGCAGATGAGGGGCTGCCTCTGGGCCCAGGGTTTCCTCGAGTTGATTCTGGTAATCGAGGACATTATCCAGGTCGTCGTCCCAGATATAGGCTATATCGTATTGGACGTTTTTTGAGAAAAGAGGTTCAGGGCCGGTCAGAAACAGGCAGACAAGGCAGGATAAACTGAAGGAAAAAGCACGTAACATTATGTATTTACTTAACTTATCTTTAGATATAATGAAAAGCTGGACAAGTATAACAGAACATCGGCAGTAAAAAAATGTAAAAAATTAGTTTGTTATCAACTGTGTCCAATGAGTATGTTCACAACTCTGGTTGCTCTGCCTGGCCAGGTCTGTTATTACTAGCCCCCGGATA
>CBFCWR010000292.1:0-4145 GCA_965601575.1 uncultured Desulfofustis sp.
CCCCGTTGGCCAACCTCACGCCGATCTGCCCCAGGCCGATAACCGCAAGCGTCTTACCGGCAATCTCCATGCCCCGAAAGGCCGATTTCTGCTGCTCCACCTCGCCGTCGACCTGATCCCCTTCGAGTTCGTTCAGGGATTCACAGAATTTAATGCCCCGGTAGATGTTGCGCTGCCACACCCCGATCATGGGAAAGACTAGATCGACCACCGCATTGGCGTTGGCGCCCGGCGTGTTGAACACGCAAATTCCCCGTTCTGTGGCCTGGTCGACACTGATATTGTTGACCCCCGCCCCGGCCCTGGCTACCGCCAGCAGGGAGGCGTAGGAATCGGTGTTGACTTTGGCGCTGCGCACCAGGATGCCTTGCGGGTCTTTCTCGTCCTCGCTTATGGAAAACTGTTTACCGAGCAAGTCAAGCCCTTCACGGGCGATCACATTTTTCTTGAGCAGCCGATAGGTGGTCACAATTCACTCCGGTTTATTTTTCCTTGATGGTCAGTAGCAGTCAATGTAGGGCCTACTATATACAGGCTTCCAGCGAGGTCAATCGGTGATTTGCAGGAGTGTAACTTTATTGAGGCGATGGACGCTGTTCTCCCGCTCATTGAGAAAACAGACGAGCGCAGGTTCGTGCCGGGTCGATAATCCCACCCGATCCAACGCCTGGATAGAAAAATAGTGGAAGACGCTGGTCTTAATAAAGGTTTTACGCTCCCTGGCAGAAAACAGCCCTGGCATTTCCTGGGGCAGACGATGATAGAGGTCGCGGCGCAGTTCGTCCACGGCAGTCTCCTGGTAGCAGAGCGGATCGGGCAGAAATCGGTGGCCGCAGCGCAGCCAGTCGTAGCAGACCAGTTCTCGGATCAGGGAAAAATCGGGACGGCTCCGGCACTGCTGCAGAAGCAACCGAACCAGGGTCTTCTGGGTCGCAGCCTTCCAGAAATAATCCTCGACGTGGAAGGTCTCCGCGAGCGTACCGAAAAAGGCGGCCATATCATCTCCACGGCTCACCAGATAGTGCCAGAGGGATGGGAAATAACGGTTGTTGACGCACTGTTCCAGACACTCGCCCAGCCAATAGAGCGAGCGCAGCGTCGCTGCACCCATCCAGCGATTGGCCAGCACCGGGTAAGGTGGTTTAGCGGCGGCCTTGTAGCCCCAGGCCTGGGCCTGGCTGCGAATTTCGGTTCCGGGCAGCAGTTTCAGAAGTCCCATCTGGATGTAATGGGGCCGCATCGCACACATGTCGTTGATTGAATCCTTGAACGTTTCTTCAGTTTCATGCGGCAGGCCAAGTATCAAGTCGGCATGGAGGTGGATGTTCTCACCCTGCCGAAGACGTTTTATGGTTTCTCCCGCAGCCACGGAATCTATGGGTCTGCGAATCGCCTCCAGGGTGTCGGGATGGGTCGACTGGATGCCTATTTCGAATTGGAAAAGCCCGGGCCTGACCTGAGCCAGAAAGTCAAACATGTGTTCGGTGAACCGATCCGGGGCTATTTCAAAGTGAAACAGCGTGTCCGGATCCCTGTCCACCAGATAGTTCCAGATGGCCAGTGCCCGGTCGGTATTGTCATTGAAGGTGCGATCGACAAAGCGCACCGTTTCAGGGCCATGCGACAGGATATGATCGAGTTCGCTGAAAACCTGGCCCAGCTCTTTATGGAACAGCCCTTTTTCTGACGATGAAAGACAATAGGAGCAGAAGAAGGGACAGCCCCTGGAAGACTCGTAATAGATGGCACGATTGCGCAGATGAAGGTCGAAATCCTCATCACGGTAGGGATAGTCGAGCGTCCTGCCGGTAGATTGCAGAAACGAGGCCCGATAGGATGCCTGCAGGGTGCCCTGCTGCAGATCATTGAAGAAATTCAGATCCGCCGCCTCGATGTCACCACTAAAAATGGTCAGCCTTCCGTGGGGTCCGCATGTGTGTCCCACGATTTCGGCCTGCGGGCCGCCAACCACAATTTTGAGCTGATTTTCCAAGGACAACAGATCTGTAACCAATCTCTCAACCAGGTCGCTGTTCCAGATCAGGGCAGAGAAGAAAAGACAATCCGGCTGACCTGCGGCCAACCGCTGAAGCAGCGAATAGTAGGAATCGTTGATGGTAAATTGGCATATTTCCACCTTCACGACCGGTAGAAATTTTTCCAGTTCGTTACGCAGATAGAACAGCGCCAGACACGAGTGTGAGTAGCGGGCGTTGATGCCGATCAGCCGAATCTTCAAAACCTTGTCATTCCTGTGGATTGTGGAAACAGCACCTGAAAAAATTTTAGCATCTGGTGGCAGGCTGGTTATATGTTTTTAACCAAATTATCAACTCCCGGTGAAATAAGGAAATAACATACATGAACAGTCTGTTTACCACGATCTTCAAATACCTCGCAATCATAGTTCCGTTAAGTGTGGCAATGCACACCACGATCTCGGCCCATGAGCCTTCACCAACACCCATCCATATCGATCTGGCGGTCTCCTTCGATGTCGACAAAAAACTGCTCTGGGGCACCAGCAGGATTACGGTCGATAAGGGCCATGACCTGCAGCTCATGTTTCCAGATTTGCGCATCACCGCTGCGCTGATAAGCAGCGGGGAACGAGAAAACGCACCGGTTGAGATCCAGGGCGACGCACTTGCTCTGCCCGCTGCTGATGAAAAGAGAACTCTACTGATTTCCTATGAAAAGGATGTCCAAGACAGTTTTTCCAACATCATCTCGGAACGCGCCATCATACTGACCGCAAACTGGCACCCACTGCCCCAGCACAAGGCCCTGTATTCGCTGAATGCGCAGCTGCCCGAAGGATTCATTGGACTCGCTCAGGCCGACGAGCTGGTGGAAACCGATGACAGCGGCCAGGTTAGTTTCTCTTTTTCGCAACCGCTTTCTGCCCTCACGCTGGTCAGTGGTCGTTATGTAAAAACCAGGAAGACCATCCGCGACGACCTCCATCTCTACACCCTTTTCTTCGAGGAAGATCAAGACCTGGCGCCCGGTTACCTGGAGGCCGCCGCCGACTACGTACGCCGCTACGAGAAGCTTATCGGCCCATTTCCCTACAACCACTATGTGATCGCTGAAAATATCATGCCCACCGGCTATGGTTATCCCACCTTCACCTTGCTGGGACAGCAGGTGATCCGGCTGCCGTTCATCAAGGAGACTTCGCTGGGACACGAAATCCTGCACTCCTGGTTCGGCAACTCCATCGACGTGGCCTTTGACTCGGCCAACTGGGCCGAGGGATTGACCACCTATCTCGCCGACATGGCGTATCGAACCGACGTGGGCGAAGGCGCCGAGGCACGCAAAGAAGCCATTCAGCGTTATCTGGACTACGTTGACGAGGCCGCCCCCCTGCTCGGGGAGTTCTACGGGGCAGGTCATCAACGCAGGGAAAATCAGGCCCGCAGAGCGATCGGCTATCAGAAATCGGCGCTGCTTTTTCACGAGCTGAAGCATCGAGTCGGTGAAGAGACGTTTTTTCAGAGCCTGCAGCGCTTTTATCAGACATTCCAGGGGGGCTCGGCGGGATGGCAGGATCTGCAGGAGATATTTGAGGAACTCTCGGACCAGGATCTGAACAACTTTTTCTCCGAGAGACTCGGCCGCAACGATCCGCCGGTGCTCCAGGTCAAGGATATCGATGTCGAAGACGGTCCCGATTCAACCTCCGTGTCCTTTTCAATTGTCCAAGTCCATGATCCCGCCTATGAACTCCTGCTGCCTGTCGCCATCGAGACAACGACGGGCACAAAGAAATTCCAGCAGCTGATCACGGATTCAGAAACCACCCTGAGTTTCGAAGTTGATGCCGCTCCTGTGGAGATCGTCATCGATCCGGCCTACGATTTGTTGCGCAGACTGTCGGCGGCGGAATATGCACCGGCCTGGTCAGCGATTCTCGGAGCGGATGAATGCGTGGCTGTGCTCAGCGACGACAACCAGAGGGATCGCTACGAGCCGGTGATCGCTTTTGCCGAGCGCTACGGCTGCACGACCAGAGCGTCTTCGGAACTCAGCCGGAAAGATCTCGAAGAACAGACGGTGATCTTTGTCGGTTCCTCTCATCGCCGCCTGAAAAATATCTTTGGGGACCCTGGTCACCCAGCAGTCGGATTCACGGTAGA
>CBFCWR010000293.1:0-4125 GCA_965601575.1 uncultured Desulfofustis sp.
TCAGTCTCTGCCTTGAGCTGACCATGCAGGCGAAGATCTCCAAGATCTTCAAAGAGAATCAGACGAAACCGGCTGTCCGCGGCAAGTACTTCAGGAACAGGAACTCCTTTCCTGCCGAGATGGCGGCCGATGGCCAATGACGAGCGAAACTCATCAAAGTCTCTGGTACTGGAGGAACCCGCGATCACTGCCAGACAGCATGGCTGAAGATCACAGAATACCCTGACAAAGCGGCGGGAAGAGCCGTCCGCCACCAGGGGTTGAAACTCGATTCTATCGTGAAAATTGGTCCTGCTCAGCCCTTCAACGAATCCGCCATCGGCGAGCAGGGCAGCAATGGCGTTTTGAATTTCGTTCTCTAGCATAACTCTTCATACAGGTACGAAAACCTGTAGCTTTTCTTGTTTCACTGACCTGGGACGACAATTTCATCCGTGAGAACCGCTCCCGGCTTCACCACTGCCCCATCCCAGACGACACACCGGCACAATTTCACCTGCTGCCCGATCCGTGCGTTGCCGATACAGGCCCAGTCCTCGATAATCAGATCATCTGCACACTCGGCCCTGGTATCGATATAGCTTTTTTGCCTGACGCTGCCCAGCTCCGGCCAGCAGGGAACGTTGCCAGACAGCAGATCACCATGGAGATCAAGATAATCAGCAGGTGTTCCCATGTCGGTCCAGCTGCAGTGCTCGCAGCGCCTGGCGCTCATTGCGATTTCCCGCGCTAATAGGCTACGATAATACTCAATGATGCATGATGCCGTTTCTTTTTTGATGCCGGTGAGCAGATCGGGGTTGACCACATGGATACCGGTAAAGGCCAATTGCTCATCACCCTGCACCACACCATCGAAATCGACGACGCATTGATCCCTGATACTCAGTTTGTTGAAACGGGGGTGATCATGTACCGCCATGGTGATGGCCTCTCCACTGCTGATATGGTGGTGGTAGAACTCTGCCAGATCGATGGTGTGATAGATATCGCCGTTGACCACCAGAAGCGGTTCATCGGCCAGGGAGTCGAGTGCCCTGCGCAGTCCCCCGCCGGTGCCGAGAATTATCTCTTCGTACTGGATCGTGACGCCGTCGATGTCATCCAGGGCAGCGATGATCTGTTCACCGAGATGATGGCAGTTGACTACGATCCTGTTGAAGCCGATATTCTTCAGCCGCCTGACCGCACCAACCAGAAGCGGGGTGTTAAGCACTGGAAATAATGGTTTGGGTCGGTATTTGGTGTAAGGCAGGAGCCTGGTGCCGAAGCCGGCGGCGAGGATCATGGCCTGCATGGAGTAGCCTGCGGGTCAGAGGTTGTGGTGGAAACCAGACTTAATAATCAAGAGTCCCATCGTCCAGCTCCTCGACGCCCACAACGACGATACCGCTGCGATCCGCCGCTTCGACCATCCGGGAGCGGTCAAAAAGCAGCGACTGACCTGCCTCGACGGCCAGCACCGCTCCTTTTACCTGGCTGATGGTTTCGATGGTGGTCGCACCCGTGGCCGGCAAATCAAATCTGAAATCCTGGTTGGGTTTACGCAGCTTGACCACCACAGACTGCTCCTTGGCCAGGGCGCCGCCTCGCAAAATGGTCGCGTCGGTGCCTTCGATGGCCTCGACCGCCATCACCGAACAGTCCCTGACCACCACGCACTGGCCAATATCAAGTTCACCGATCGCTCTGGCATTACGCCAGCCAAATTCGATATCCCGGCGCTGGGCCTTGTTGGGTTTTTTCCGGGTCAGAACTCCTTTGGGGAACAGCAGGTGTTCGAGGTAGAGGGTCGATTCGAGTACCGTGATCCCCTCTTGTTCGAGCGCTTGGGCCACGGCCCGCAAAATCGCATCGTCCTGTTTGACATCGATTTTATTCCACAAGGTCAAGCCCTTTATGTCGGGCAACACGTCCCTGAATATCTGGGTCTTGGTGATGGTTCCGAGAAAGACCGTCTCCCCTACTCCGTTCTGTTTGAAAAATTTGACGATCTTACCCAGCTGTCCGAGTTTGACCCAGCAGGCGTCATCGGCGGCCTGGGCGACCAGCTCATCGGTTTCGCTGCGATGTGCAGCCACATAAATTTTGCGCCCGGCTTTGCGGGCCGCCTCAATGAAGAGCAACGGAAATTGTCCGCCGCCGGCGATAATGCCTATGCGATCTCCTTTCATTTCACCACACGCGACCACTATTACACTTCCGTGCGCCTGATCACTCCGCGTTTTGAAGTCTCGAAGAACTCGATCATATGCTGTACTTCGCCACAGTCGCCAAACTCTTTTCTGGCCAGTTCGAGCGAATCCTTGAGCAGCAGATTCGGAGATCGATAAATAATTCTGAACACCGCATCAAGGTTGCTGATCACTTCGCGGGAAAAACCGCTTCGGCGCAGGCCGACCTTGTTGATACCCGACACCCGGGTGGCATCTCGTATGCCGGCAACAATTACATAAGGCGGCACATCAAGCCCCACCCCTGAAACTCCACCAATATAGGAGAAGGCACCGATTCGGCAAAACTGATGGATGGCCACCAGCCCGCCTATGGCGGCCCGCTCGCCAACCTGGACATGACCGGCCAGAGTGGCCAGGTTGGCCATC
Organism: uncultured Desulfofustis sp.; assembly: GCA_965601575.1. Lineage (GTDB taxonomy): Bacteria > Desulfobacterota > Desulfobulbia > Desulfobulbales > Desulfocapsaceae > JABDQA01. Next base: position 2,604 of record CBFCWR010000293.1, read on the forward strand.
ACCACATTGTCGGCAATCTGACAATCGTGGGCGATGTGGATGTAGGCCATCATCAGACAATTACTGCCTATCACCGTCTTCTGCTTTCCACCCGGAGTGCCGCGGTGAATGGATGCATATTCACGTATCTGATTGTCGTCGCCGATGATCAGTTCGGTGGGTTCACCTTTGTAGTTCACATCCTGGGGCGCACCACCCACCGTGGCAAAACTGCCGATCAGGTTCCGTTCGCCAATGGTGGCGGGACCGCTCACCACGGCGTGGGCCTCTATCTTGGTGTGCGCACCGATGTTGACATCGGCTCCGATTACCGCATAAGGGCCGACCTCGACGCGTGAATCGAGCTGTGCGGATGTGTCAACCACTGCAGTTTCATGTACGGCCATTGTTTCCTCTTATCAGTTGTAGTCCCCGGCTTCGCTCAGACGAAGCTGGCCATCAATTCCGCCTCGGTAACCAATTGATCGTCAACGAAAGCCTCCCCTTTCATCACCATTACCATGCGTTTGTGTCTGAGCAGTTCCAGGCGATATTCGATCTGGTCCCCGGGCACCACCGGCTTGCGAAAACGAGCCTTGTCGATACCGGCGAAATAGATCAATTTCTCGCCGATCATTTCGGGAATCGAACAGAACGCCATGCAGCCGCCGGTTTGCGCCATTCCTTCAAGGATCAGCACTCCAGGGAAAATCGGCCGACCCGGAAAATGGCCCTGGAAACACGGTTCATTGGCGGTCACGTTTTTAATTCCCTTGACGCTGTGGCTGGGAATCAGCGAAGTTATGCGGTCAACCAGCAGTAGAGGGTAGCGATGCGGCAGCAGTCGCATGATCTCATGAATATCGATTTCCTTCTTTTTAACGATATCTTCCATCAATCAGCCCTCCTTGTCGGGTGATTCGTCCTGGTTCTCGAGACGGTCGAGCTCTTTCTTCATTCTTCTGACATCCTTGAGCAACTCCGGCAATCTGGAAAAAGCCGTCGCGCACTTGAACCACTGTCTACCATCTATGGCCGGGATTCCGGCCAGTCGGGCGCCTGCTGGCTGATTGCCATGTACCGCAGACTTACCGGCAACCATGGTCCCGTCCCCGACGCGTATGTGTCCGACCGCACCTGCCTGGCCGCCCAAGACCACGTTTCTCCCCAAAGTCGTGGAGCCGGATATGCCAACCTGGGCAACGAGCAACGAGTTTTCTCCCACCACCACATTGTGCCCAACCTGTACCAGATTATCGATTTTTGTGCCAGATTTGATCCAGGTAACGCCAAAGGTCGCACGATCAACGCAGGAATTGGCGCCAATCTCCACATCGTCTCCTATTTTCACGGTGCCGAGTTGCGGCCTCTTGACGTGAAATCCCCGTTTATCGGTGGCATAGCCGTAACCGTCGCTGCCGATTACGCACCCAGGGTGGATTATCACTCGCTTACCCAGCTCACAACCGCGTTCGATGGTCACGTTGGACCTGATGGTGCTGCCCTCGCCAATGGTAACGTCGGGACCTATCACCGATCCGGC
>CBFCWR010000294.1:0-4118 GCA_965601575.1 uncultured Desulfofustis sp.
CCATGAAAGGGGATATGCGCAGGAATATATCCTGATAACGCCCCATCCTGTCTGCCTCTCCGCAATCCAGGGCAATAGCGCAGATATCGACGCCGGCCTCACCGACAAATGCCTCCAGCTGGTCAATATCGGTGCTCAGTGCCCGACTGCTGGGAAGGAAATTGTAAAGATGGGAAATCGGCTCGTCCAGGTAGGCAAAGACCCGCTTACCCATCTGCTCGAGCATGGCCGTCATGGCCAGCAGTGAGCCCAGGGCATCGCCGTCAGGCTGCACATGGGTGGTGATCACGCAATGACCTGCATCCCTGATAACTTCAAGAATCTTTTCAGGAATCTTCTTGTCGCTCATCTCTTTCCCGGGCGATGTCGTCGAGCAGCTTCTCTATTTTTTCAACCTCTTCGAATTCTTCATCATACCAGAAGCGAAGTTCCGGCGTAAACCGAAGATTCAGGGTTTTGGCCAGATGGCTGCGCATGAACCCGGCGGCCTTCTGCAGACTTCTGTGCACCCTGTCGATTTTGGCCTGGCCCTGAAAAAGGGTGAAATAGATCTTTGCATGCCGTAAATCGTCCGAAAGCGTTACCCGGCTGATTGTGATTTCCTGTAGTTGGGGATCCCGCACCCTCTGCAGAAGCAGCACAGAGAGTTCGTTCTTGATCACATCGGCAACCCGCGCGGCCCGTTTAGGGGGAGGGGTGCGCTCAGCACCGAGTGATTCGAGCTCCTGTTTGGGGTGCCAGTGGGTAGTCATAACCGCCTACTCGAGGGTTGTTTCAACCTGCTGCATGACGAATGCTTCAAGATTGTCACCGACTTTGATGTCGTTGAAGTTCTCGACCCCAATGCCGCACTCATAGCCCGACACCACTTCCTTGGCATCATCCTGGAAGCGCTTAAGCGAACCAATCTTGCCGGTGTAGACGACCACGCCGTCACGCAGTACCCGGACCCCGGCATTACGCCTGATTGCCCCGTCAGTCACCGCACAGCCGGCAATCCTGCCAACCTTGGGTACATTGAAAATTTCCCGTACCTCGGCGTTGCCGATCACCTCTTCCTCAAAGGTCGGATCGAGCATGCCGACCATTGCCTTTCTGATATCGTCCAGTGCATGATAGATAACATCGTAGGAGCGCACATCGACACTTTCTTTCTCGGCCATTTCCTTGATTTTGCCAGAAGGCCTTACATTGAAGCCAATGACGATGGCATCGGACGCCGAGGCGAGCAGGATATCCGACTCGCTGATGGTGCCCGATCCCTCGTGCAGTACCCGTACCTTGATCTCGCTGGTGGACAATTCTTCCGCAGCCTTGGCAAACGCCTCGAGGGTTCCCTGCACGTCGGCGCGGATGATCACCCGCAGTTCCTGGACATCGCCTTCGCTCATCTGCTCGAACAGTTTGTCCAGGGATATCTTGCTCCCGGCCGCGAGTTCTGACTCGCGTACCCGCATGGATCGCGCCTGGCTGACGTTTTTGGCCATCTTGTCGTCGGTGACCACAATAAACTCGTCGCCGGCCAGAGGTACGCCCGAGAGGCCCTGTACTTCAACCGGCTCTGATGGCCCGGCACTGTTGATCTTGCGGCCTTTGTCGTCGAGCATCGCCCGGACCTTGCCGCTGTATTGGCCAACCACAAAGTTGTCGCCGTTCGTCAGGGTTCCTTCCTGGACCAGAACGGTGGCAACGGCGCCGCGGCCTTTATCGAGCCTGGCTTCTACCACCCGTCCCTTGGCCTTTCTGCTGGGGTCAGCCTTGAGCTCCAAAATTTCAGCCACGAGCTGGATATTTTCCAGCAGATCGTCAATACCCATATTCTGCTTCGCAGAAGTTTCGCAGTAGATGGTCTGACCTCCCCAATCTTCGGGGATCAGTTCAAGTTCGGCCAGTTCACGTTTGACTCGATCGGGATCGGCGTTCTCCTTGTCGATCTTGTTCACCGCCACCAGGATCGGCACATCCGCGGCCTGGGCGTGGTTAATCGCCTCACGGGTCTGATCCATGACGCCGTCATCGGCGGCCACCACCAGGATGACCAGATCAGTGATCTGAGCCCCGCGTGAACGCATCTCGGTAAAAGCTGCATGACCCGGGGTATCGACAAAAGTCACGTCGCCAGCCTTGGACCGCACATTGTAGGCACCTATATGCTGGGTAATGCCGCCGGCCTCGCCTTCCGCCACGTCGGTTTTGCGGATGGCGTCCAGAATCGAGGTCTTGCCGTGATCGACATGGCCCATGACCGTGACCACCGGCGGCCTGGTCCGGGCTTCACCGCCTTCTTCCTGGGCATCGAGTATCTGGATGCCAATCTCTTCGGTCATACCCTGTTCGATTTCATAGCCGAAATCGGTGGCGATCAGCGTGGCGGTATCGATATCGACCGCCTGGTTCATGGTGGCCATAACGCCGAGTCCCATGAGCTTGGCGATCACCTCGCTGGCCTTGACTTTCATATTGGCGGCCAGATCACCCACCGAGATCGACTCGTAGACGGTAATCTTCTTTTTGCTGGCCTTCATCTCGATGGTTGACGGCGAAGCTTTCTTATCCGCCCTTACCTTGCCGCGTTTACCGCGGCGGCCGCCGCGCTGGTAGTCGGCGTCGAAATGGGTGAACTTGACCTTTTTCTTGCCTTTCTTGAATCCCTTGCCGCGACGTTCGTCGTCATCTTGACCCTCAGCCTGGCCACGTTTACCCTTCTTCCGAGCCCGATCTCCAGTCTCGGGTGCGGGCCCCGGTTGAAATTCCGGCGCGCCGTTTCTGCCCGCTTTGGCGGGGGCTCGTTTGGCGCCTCTTTTGGGCCGCTGCTGATCACTCTTTTCTTCTTTTTCGGCGGGAAGTTCGATGGTACCCACCACCTTGGCTATTTTCCTGCGCTCGACCTTCTTGGGCTGAACTATTTCCTGGGTTAGCTCTTCAGCCGCTTCTTCCGGCTCTTCAGCTTCCTCGGCTGTCGTTTCTACGGCCTCTTCCAGGGCCTCTTCACCAACCGCTTCAACCGCGTCCCCGCTTGCTTCGTCTCCCTCCAGGTCCTCGGCAGTCTCGGCTATCGCTTCTACGCTTTGCTCGGATTCAGCTGTCTCGACCGTCTCCACCGTTTCCGCTACCGTCGGAGCCTCGGCCGCCTCTTCCGCACCACCTTCCGAGCCTGGTTCCGCAGTTTCCTCGGCCGCCTCGGGTTCCGCCTTAGCGCGTCGTCTGATGATCGTAGTTCGACGGCGAATCACGGTAGATTGCTGATCTCCTTCGCCTTCGATACGCTTTTCGACCTTTTCAGGCTCGGGCTCAGGTTCCGGCTCGGCCTTCTTGAACATCGTCTTACGGATCTTCTCGGCCGTATCCTCATCTACGGTTGAACTATGGCCCTTGATTTCGTAACCGGCGGCAATCAATTTGTCGGCAAGTTCCTTGCTGCCCATGCCGGCTTCTTTTGCCAGTTCGTAAACCCTCACTCTGCTCATACCCTGCTCCTGATATACAAAAAAATCATCAGCCTGATCCGAAGATCATCGTCCTTGTTAATTGCTGCCCTCAGGATAGACGAAACGCCCGTTTCAGTCGTTTCCCTTGGCGCTCGAATTTCTTTTTACACGCGTCGGTGTCACAATGATATGCTCCCCGTCCGGCATGTTTCTGCTCGGGATCGGCAAGCGCGGAACCGTTGTGCCAGACATACCTGATCAGCTCCGATTTTGCTCGTTTTCGGCGGCAGCTGATACAGGTTCTGATCGGGCTTGCGGTCATCGCACCTGTTATTGCTTACCCTCTTCCGTTTTTATTTCCTCTTCGGAATCCCCAGGCTCAAGCTCGGCGGTTTCGGTTTCCGCAGCAACATTTTCGTTGACGACCTCAGCTTCGGTCTCTTCGACGGCTACCTCTTCATTTACTGCTTCGGTGCCATCAGCCTCGGCAACCGGCGTCTCATCGCCGTTACTCTCTTCTTCCACCGCTATGACCGCCCTGGGCCTCGTTCTTTCCAGCGACATACCGAGCTCCTCGGCGACTTTGATCGCTGCTTCAATGAGCTGCTGGCCGAAGTCATCGTCGATGGCCCTGATGATGGTCAGTTCCTCGATGTCGGCAGTGCCCAGATCGGCCGCCGACTTGATCTC
>CBFCWR010000295.1:0-4110 GCA_965601575.1 uncultured Desulfofustis sp.
GGGGTGTCCGTTGTAGTGGTAACTTTTCAATCATCGGCGACTGCCATCACTAACTCCGATCATGTGCCCGCGGACTGGCCGATTCTGCTAGACGAACGGCGATATTTATATAATTATTTTCAGATGGCAAGAGCGAGCTTCTGGGATCTGTGGGGGCCTGCAACATGGAACGCATACTGGCAGCAACTTCTCAAAGGCAATGTACCCAGACGCATTGCCGGAGACATACATCAGCAAGGCGGTGATGTATTGATTGACAGACGCGGTGAGATTAAAATGCTCCACGTTGGTGCCGGTCCTGCTGACCGCCCCACGGCGGAGTCCATACTCGATATCGTGATGAGAAGCGATACGTTGAGCTAAAGTACCTATGAATGCCCAAAATTTCATTCTTGTCATCATGGCAATATCAGGGATGGCGCTCTTTCTTCTGCTTCAGAATTACCCAAAAGATAGCGCTTCCACCCGATCTCGAGCACCGCTCATCGAAAATGTCACCTCCCGCGGTCTTGCGCCCGATTTCACCTTGGCCGATCTCGATGAGAACGCCTTTCAGCTCTCGGGTTCCAGGGGAAACGTCTTGGTAATGATGTTCTGGACAACCTGGTGACCCACCTGCGTGGAGGAGTTGCCTTCACTGGACAAATTACATCGAGACTATGGTGACAAGGATGTGCAGGTAGTGTTGATCAATATGAAGGAAAAGCCTCTGGCGATAGCCTCTTTCATGGAAAAGCATAACTATTCTTCGAGAGTTTTGCTTGATCTGGATGGGGAGGTTGCAAGAAAATACGATGTACTGGGAATCCCCGTTTCCTACCTGATCGACAAGGACGGGAGGATGGTATACCGGCTTGTCGGTTATGTTGACTGGAATTCGAAGGAGATCAGATCTCTGGTGAACAACTTGATGAACGATAAAAAAGCCTGAATGAACCTCTCCAGCATGGGCAGGTCAAATCAAAAGCATCATTGCAATGAGCCGATAATGCAATAATTATTGGTTGTTTACCGGGTTTGCTGTGAGCTGATCCGGTAGTTGGTTTTTACAGTTCAGAATTGATCTGAGAGCGAGCAGTTCACGTCTGATGTCGGTCAGTCGTTTCACTCCGCTCTTCGATCTCCGCAGCAACCGCTTTCTTCATTTCCACATATCTGGTCAGCCCCCTGGACACAATGACTTCTTTTGTCCGATAAGAAGGCGAGCAGCGAGTAAATTGCTACAACTACTAACAATAGTGAGACAATGACAAAAATTTTGAGCATGGCTGGCTATCTCCGGGTAGAGCAACTTTGATATTCCGGGATATCCTCCTATAGCTGATCTCAGCGTGGTTTAACTGCGCTGAAGAGTACGCCCTCGGTGTGAGCGGAGGTGTTGAATCCTGAACGACCGATACACTTGACCGATTCAAAACCTGCGTTCTCGAGCAGGGTTAACTGATCTCTCACGGAGACCGTCCCTCCAATTCATTGCGCCCAGTCATCCGGGCTGCTCACCCGATTGGTGTTTTTTTCACCTGCGAGACAGACATCGGCAAACTGCAGTTTACCCTGAGGTTTGAGCACCCGCCAAATCTCTTTGAACAGCACCAGTTTAAAGGGCGAAAGATTAAAGACGCCATTGGAAATAACGTACTCGAAACTCTCATCAGCGTACGGCATCTCCTCGGAGGAGATGTGTTGCACAGCAATTCTCTCATCCCCGAACCGCTCCAGGATCCTCAGGGCCTTTTTGACCATATCCTCGGTCAGATCGACGCCGCTCACCCGTCCCCTGCTGCCCACAATCTGGCGGGCAACGAGCAGGTCGAACCCTGCGCCACAGCCAACATCGAGGACGGCGCTGCCTTCTGCAATGGGGGAGATGGAGAAGGGATTGCCGACACCGCAAAACGATTCCAGGGCGTCATCAGGAAGCCTGTCGAGCAGAACCGGGTCGTATCCCAGTTCAACCGCGCCTTTTCTGCCTGTGCGATAGGCGAACAATCCATCTGCGGACTGCCGTGCGACTTGCCGGTATTTCCGCTTGATCGCGGATCTGATCAGTTCTTGTTCTTCAGAACTGAATGGACGATCCACCAGTTGGTTGGTATCCTTGAAAACAATTGGAGCTGTCGGGTTCTGGTCACCAGCAGAACATTTCTTGGCTGCTCATTTTCCGCTCTGTTGGCTGCGATTCAATGGTGATGACATGGTTTGAGCCTCCCGTTTTCATATTCTTGACTCCATACCGCTACACCACATTGTAATACAAGATCGAAGATTAAGATAGCCGGAATAGGTAATATCGGCCAATCCAAATTCACTGCCCGTGGCTATTTCAACAAATGAGGCATTGGCGACGTCTATGGTGGAATCAAGAAAGATGTCCTCATTCTGGCCAGGCGAATAGGCCATGGGCACGATTAAGCGATTGATCAGGTTCCATGTGCCCACACTGGCCGGATAGACAGGCTTCCAGGTTAGTCCATAGGATGTCGTGTCTGAAGGCCCGATTCCGAAGAATAAATTGTTCTCAAATGGCGAGTTGATAATCGTCCCCAGGGGATTCTAAGACTGTTTGGCCAGGTCCTCCTCGGCCATACTGACCTGCCCTGCCATGATCAGCAGTGCACATAGACCGAGTAATAACCGCGTCGAATGACGCACCTTCTAGTTTCTCCTGTATTTTTATGAGATGGGTCGGCCGCCGCCGGGGAAATAAGGCGGCGGCCACAGGGTGATTTACATCTGAAACGCTTTCTGCTTGAACAGAAACGCCTCAACCGCTGCCTTGGATTCCGGCCTCAGGTTCTCGATTCCTTCATAGGGAATACCCCGGGCCGGCCCTTCGTCAGGGTACTGCTGCTTGCGCATCATATGCCGCTGGATGATGCGGACGAACTCCTGACCGCCCCAGGCGCCGACCTCGGTTGCCACCGGCCACTCTTCGCGGGTATCGCGGAACAGATCATAGAAAGGGCTGGTAATCGGGTTTTCACCGGGGCCGGGAGTCATGAGCTTGTACTGCTCTTTGACCACGGCCGCCAGTTTGTCCACCTGGTAGATAAAGACATGATCGCGCCGACCATGGGTCTCTCCAAGCAGCATAAGAGCCGACTGGTCGACACCGTCGATGATCCGGTCTGTGGGAATCTTGTCCATGGCTCCGCCAAAGCGGGCCAGGCTGGTGAATAGATCCACGATATGGACAATGTCCGTGGCGATCGAATCGGCCTCGATCATGCCGGGCCAGCGCGCGAAGGCGTCGACACGGACCCCGCCCTCGGTGGCATCGCCCTTGCCGCCGCGGTAGATCATCGGGGTAAAGCCGCTGCCCGGCGAATATTTGTGGAAATGCCCGTTGTCGCCCATGATGATGACAACGGTATCATCGCTGATCCCAAGCGTATCCATTTCCTCCAAAATCTCGCCGATCCAGCCGTCAAGCTGCTTCATGGACTCGACAAAAGTGCCGCCATTGGGGGTGGTGTACTGATCAACGGTGGTGCGGGTATTGTAGAGTGGGATTACCGGCCAGTACTGCAGGAAAAAAGGTTTATCCTGCTGGGCCAGATCTCTGAGGTGTTCCAGTGTCTGCTGCTGGAACCTGTCATTCATCTCCTCGTATTTTTTCTGGGTCCAGCGCTCGCCGGGCTGCATATGGACTTCCCGCACAGTTTCGCCCCGTTTGCCCTCGACCACGGTGACCATGTGCGAGGCATCGGGCCGGAACCAGTTGTCGATGGTATATTTATCGTCATAGTTGTTCTTGCCGATGCCGATGGTTACTTCCTCATCGGCGGCATCATCGTTGAAGATGGTCAACTGCCCCTGCTGATGAATGGGAAAAGCGGCATAATCGAACCCCTGGTGGTTGGGCCAGGCTTCCATGATGTCGCCCATGTGCCATTTGCCGATATGGATGGTGTTGTAGCCCGATTCCGACAACACTTCGGCCAGGGTCACCTCCTTGTCCGCCAGACCAAAGCCTGAGATATCCACCGCGGTGTCTCCCATGCCGTTGCGGAAAGGCTGACGGCCAGTCATGAAGGCTACCCGGGTCGGGGTGCAGGAGGGTTCGGTGTACATCCTGGCAAAGCGCATCCCCTCATCGGAGAATTTGTT
>CBFCWR010000296.1:0-4105 GCA_965601575.1 uncultured Desulfofustis sp.
ACCTGAGGCTGCCTCCGGGCGTCCATGTCCTGTCGCTCCGGCGCCGCGGCGAGGTCGTCCTCTGCAGGGGGTACACCCGCATCGAGCTCGGGGATTACATGACCGTGGCCGGATCGGTTGACGGCCTGGAGAAGGTCAAGCTGTACTTCTCCGTCGACAGGGACCACGTCGTCGAGCCAGACAAGAACAGAGATTTCGACCCAGCAGTGCCACGAAAAAAATGATCTGGACGTGCACCTAGCAGAGAAGAGCCGGCAGCTGCCAGCGTGTCATCACCACGAGCGTAGGCAAGGGGACCGGCCTGAGTCTCTTCATCAATTGCGGCCACATCAAGTCTCTGGGCGGGTGTATCGAGGTCAACAGCGAAAAAGGTGTCGGGACGACCATCACAATCATGGTTCTGAAAACGAGAAATATAGGGTAAAATGGAAAGTATGCAAAAAAGGAGGATTAAATGAGTGGTAAAATCAAGCTGCTGGTCGTCGACGACGAGGTCCGCTTCCTCGAAGTCATCTCCAAGCGCCTCACCATGCGGGATTTCGACGTTACGGCGGTGACCTCCGGCCAGGAGGCCGTTGACCTCGCTGACAAACAGGAGTTTGATCTGGCCCTGATTGACCTCAGGATGCCCGGGATGTCCGGGGAGGAGGTCCTGGAGATCCTTAAACGGAAGCACCCCTTCATCGAGGTGATTATCCTCACCGGGCATGGCTCTGTGGAATCCGCGGTATCGTGCATCCAGGCAGGGTCGTGCAACTTCCTGCAGAAGCCTGCGGAGACAAGCGAGCTGATAGAGGTGTTGAAGGACGCTTACCAGAAGAGAGTCCAACGCAAACTGAAAATGTCTGCAAGGTCCTTGGAGCAGCTGATGAGCTCGGCAACGCGCATGTCAGCCCTCGGCATCCTGCGTAAGTTGAGGAAGCTGGAAAACAATGGTGGTTAGTCTCCGTGAGCAACCGCGAGTGATGAGTCGAACCCTGCCAAGGACGCTAGCTACCCTTGCTGCCTCCATCATGACAACGTTGATCCTGGCCCTACTCACCACCTGGGCATGGTTGACCCAGGTGAACATCCGGGCCGACGGCACGAAGTGCCTACTTCAAAACCAGAACTAACATCAATTAGGAGGATAAATCAGATGGGCGGAAAGAATGTCGCGATAATCAAAGAAACGGAGCCAACGCGCCCCATTAAAGTGCTTTTGGTCGATGATGAGGACCACTTCAGGAGCACCCTCGCAAAGCGACTAGCCCGGAGGGAGTTTGATGTCTCCGAGGCAGCCAACGGCGAGGAAGCCATCCGGGCGGTACGCCTTAACCGCCCAGATGTGGTAATGCTTGACCTGTCCATGCCCGGGATGAGCGGGGAGGTTGTGCTTAGGGAAATCAAGGCGATCGACCAGGAGGTGCAGGTCATCATCCTCACCGGACAAGGGTCCATCGATTCGGCCAAGGAGGCCGGCAAATTTGGCGCCTGCTCCTACCTGCAGAAGCCGTGCGAACTGGACGCCACCATCGAAGCGATCAAAGATGCCTTCACGGAGTGCCGTTACGCCCTGGCCAGGGCGGAGATGTTCCCCATCGAGGCGCCGTCCATCTGGGGCAAGCTGTGGGGCGTCCAGAACTTCCGACCGGGTATCCTCATAATGGCCGCATTGATCCTCTTCGGGGCGTTTGTGGTCGAGCCGCCAGAGGAGATGAAGAAGATCCTGAGCTACGTCAAGACCGGTGACAGATCGGTCGACGGCGCCGCCGGGTATTCGGGCTACTCCAAGATGGAGGTGGGCGAGACCATCGCCGCCTACCATAGCCGGAAGTCGGGCATCGAGAAGACCCCCGATGAGGCGGCCAGGTCGGCCTGCATCATGGTCGGCGTGTTGTTCGTGGCCGCGCTGGTCTGGGGGACAGGCGCGTTGCCCATCGGGATAATGGCCCTGGCCATCGGGATGATAATGTACTTCTTCGGGGTGTTCAAGCCTGAGGTTGTGGCGGACGCTTACGCCAAGGACGCGGTAATATTCATTATGGGGGTTATCGCTCTGGCCAAGGGGATCGCAAAGACAGGGCTGGATCGCAGGATTGGGATCCTGCTGCTGGGCACCAGCAAGTCCGTGACCCTGTTCCTATTCCTGTTCTGTCCCCTCATGGCGGTGACCGCGTCCTTTATCTCCGCCAACGCCATGATCGTCTTCGTGATCCCGATCCTCGTCGCGGTCTACAACAGGACGCACCCGGGAAAGAAGGCCGGCAAAGACAAGTCCCTGGCGGTCGTCCTCATCTTGGCCACTTGCTTCGCGGCCAATGCGGGAGGCCCAGGATCGCCCTCGGCCGGCGGGCGAAACGCCCTGATGGTGGGCATCCTCCAGGACTACGGTCAGGCTCCGAGCTTCGGTGAGTGGGTCATGTACGGGCTGCCCTTCGTCCCGGTCATGACTCTCGTGATCGCCGCCTACTTCTTCCTGCGCTTCCGCAAGACAATCATGGGGGCGCGGGTGAACATCGCTAGCATGGTGCTTGAGGATTCCAAGAAGATCGGGAGGATGACAAGGCAGGAGTACATCACCGCGGGCATCCTGGTCTCCGTGATCCTCCTCTGGATCACGGCCAGCACGACTCTCGGCATGGGCGGTCCCGTGCTTTTCGGTCTCGTGGCGCTGGGAGTTTTCCGGATCATCGGCTGGCGGGAGATCAACTCCATCAACTGGGATGTCGTGGCCCTCTATGCCGGCGCGTGCGCCATGGGCACAGGGCTCGCTGACACAGGAGCAGCTGTCTGGCTGGCCAACAGCTTTGTGAGCGCCCTGCCGGAGTTCATGCAAAGCGGCGAGGGCCTGGCCATCGCAGTCAGCTTCTTCACGGGGGTCCTGACAAATATCATGAGCGACGGTGCCACGGTGTCTGCTGTGGGGCCGCTCGTGGTCCCCATGGCGACGCTGTCCGATACGCCAACCTGGATGGTCGGCCTCGCTTGCGCCTTTTCATCCTCGTTCGCCAATTGCCTCATCATCGGGACACCGGCTAACGCCATCGCCTATTCGTTCGCCCGGGACAGTGAGACGGGCGAGCAACTCGTATCGCTGGGGGACTTCTTAAAGCATGGCTTGATCATCACCGGGCTGATGTTCCTTGTCCTGTGGCTCTGGACGTTCTACGGCTACTGGAGAATCCTCGGGTTCTAGCCCACAACCTGGATTTGGCCATTGGCGATCGCTACCATCGCCATCGGAAACCTCGGTGTCTATGCAGCAACTTCTTTGAGGTTGATCGCGGCGAACATTGTGATTGTATCTGTTGGGACGTTGCTGCTTGCCTTCGTGATTGGCGGTGGGTATTCATTGTCCATCGGTTTTTATTATCTGCTGCATTCGACCGTTGTTACCGCTGTATTGTTTCTGATCGCTGACCTCATCGGAACACAGCGGGGATCCGCACGGGATCAGTTTGTCACAGGCAGACCGGTAATCCAACCAACATTTTTGGGCGGGGCGTTTCTCGTCACTGCCATTGCCGCCATCGGCTTGCCACCCCTATCCGGTTTTGTCGGCAAAGCGTTGCTCTTGGAATCGACATGCCGGATTGCAAAACAACCAGTTGATGCAAACAAAGTAAAGCACCAACGAGTGGGGAGGGGATCGATTAACATGATTAAAATACCGACTCGGGTTTTATTGGTTGATGATGAAAAAGATTTCGTGGAAATGCTTGCTTTAAGGCTTAAAGATGCAGGCGAAGTCGTTACCGTGGCACATAGTTGCATGGAATGCTTGGACCTGTTAAAAACAAAAGAAATCGACGTGGTGATATTGGATATTCTGATGCCAGGGATGGATGGCATCGCCACGCTTAAAGAAATCAAATCGAATTTTCCCTTGGTGGAGGTGATCATGCTGACTGGCCACGGCACCACGCAGAGTGCGGTACAAGGCTTGAAACTGGGGGCATTTGATTATTTGATGAAACCAGCTCGTTTTGAAGAATTAACCGCCAAACTTGAAGCGGCTCGCCAAAGAAAAGATGAACATGAAGAACGGGTTAGACAAGCCGAAGCCAGGCTTCTATTGAGAAAAAGCGGGAATATCTGAAGCCCATAGATTGTTGGTTGGTTC
>CBFCWR010000297.1:0-4100 GCA_965601575.1 uncultured Desulfofustis sp.
ATCTCAGATACGGCAAAGGTCACCGGAACACCGATCCACCAGTTGGAAGTGCCTTCGGAACCGATGGTGTACGGGGTAATGGATGCACCACCACCGATCATGATGAAGCCGTAGTCGCCGTCAGTTACGAAGCCCTCGTCGGTGAAACCAGCTTCCAGGGCAACGCCGGTGGCTCCGAACTGCATACCAGCACTGGCAAATGCGCCCCAACCGGTGTTGCCTTCGCCTTTGTCATCAAAGGCTACGGCGCCGGAGATGGCAAGCGGTCCGGCAGGACCGACAAATTCGATACCACCGAAAGCACCGTCAGTGTCACGGCCTTCGCGGGCTACCTGATCATCCCTGTACAGAATACCAAGACGGGTTCCCCAGTCGCCGGCAAATTTAAGATCAGCATAGATACCGTAATCAAGGATGTCCTGATCGTCGACGGGATCATCATTGGTGACCGCTTCATAAGCGACGAAGTACCACAGACCGATAGTCATCATGTCAGTCGGCATAATATCGAACTGCAGACCGTCACGGGTGATATCCTGCTCATAGAAAGAGGTGGACCTCAGCAGATCGGTCGGCAGACGACCACCCTGGAACAGGGTCATGCCCATCGGAACACCGATGTATGCCTTGTCTGCATCGATGTCGGCAGTACCGCTGTTGCCGCCATCCCAGGTACCGTTACCGTACAGCGCACGGCCAACGGCATAGGCGCCGCCCGGAGCTTCCGCACGAGCCTGGATACGGACACGAGACTGAACTTTATTGTCCTGCTCTCTGGCACGCCGAATTCGTTCGTCACCAGTAGTACCAGTCGCGTCGGGATCAACAACAACTTCCGTCCCACCGAAATCGTAGTTCTGCTGGTAGTAGCCACGAACACGGGCGTCACCGCCAAAGGATACGGCCGCGGAAGCCGTTCCCACCATGGAACCGACCAGCATCAGGCCGGCTGCTGCAGCAATTACTTTTTTCATATTATCTCTCCTAGGTTTGTTAAACCCCGGTTATCGGGGCCTGCAGGTTCAATTTATGCCGTGAACCCTAAAATGCACGAGTCGAGCGCACGGCATAATTGCGAACTCATTACCGATCTTATATACCCGGCAACACCGCATGTCAAGTTTTTTTTACCGAAAGTTTAAAAAATTATACTGCCCGTTTTGCCTTCTAACTTATCAATCTTAGGTGTGTTTTATTTTTTTCTCAGGGGTTTTCTTGTTTCTCCTCAACTTTTTTTACCACCATTTCGTAGGCCAGAAGTTTGCTCTCAGCACCAGACAACAACCTGCCCCAGAGGGGAGCCACAGGGATCTGGGCAACATAGAGACGATTTATAACTTTTGTATTATTTTCAGGCTGTTCCGCATCTTTATCAAAAAAATAGTCTGCCACATAGCCGTCGATGCGGCTGGTTTGCCAGAGTTCGACCAGACCCTGGCCATACCAGCCCAGACAGGCGACCGATCCTCCGTCGAAACTGCGGACATTGGTAAAGTATTTGGTCGCCACATTGATCTCATTGGTGCTGATCACCACTTCGGGCAGACCGTCTCCGGTGATGTCCTTGACATCAAGACGGCCCGGCATGAACACCAGGGTGCGGTTGTCCTGTTGCTGCAGACTCATGCCGGACAGTTCATCTTTGCCTGTTCTTTGCCACTCGGGCCCGAAATATCTCTTGCTGCCGCCATAGTTGGCGTTGCTGACCCAGATGAGGTTGAGCGCCGCGTCGTAAACCAGCATCCTCATTTTATCGTCGATCACCACGGTTTCCGTGGCGCCGTCACCATTCAAATCGGCCTGGATAAAATCAAACAGATTGGTGCCCTCGGGCAACAGCATCTTGGCTCCCCTCACCATTCGACCGGTTTCAGGATCACGGGTGAGCTCGAATACTCCTGGACTCAAGTAATTCTCGATGGAGCGCAGACTCGCCTGCTGACCGATCAGGACTTCGCCTTTGCCCGGCACCGTCACCGGACGTATATACCAGCGCAGCGCCTGACTCACCGACTGCAGTGATTCACCGCCGTTCCAGCTCAGGATCGCCGATGAAGCAAATCTACCCTCATTGGCGGAAATGTACAGTTTCGGGGTACCGCTGTTGTCATGATCGCCGATGTTAATGGCATGGATTTTCATCGAAGGTGAAAAATTATATTCCGCAATCTCCCTGAAATTGAGATCAGCATAGGTGAAGATTCGTATCTTGCTTTTCGAACTGATCACCAGTTCGTTAGTTCCATCCTGGTCCAGATCTCCGACCACCAGTGATTCCACCTGCACGGGCAGCTTGCCGCTCTTACGGATACCGCGCGACTCGAAGCTCGCTCCCCGCTGATCCCCAGTAACGATCGAGGCACCGCCATAGAGTCCTTTTTTATAATCCCTCTCGGGATGGGGAGTGGCAAAGCCAGCCAGTGCATCATCTTCCTCTTCTGGTGCAGGGGTAGAATCATCCTCGCTCTCGAGTTCGACCACCGTTTTATAGACGTCTTCCGCCAAGGAGCTTACCGCTGTCATGATCTGGTCCTGGCTGTCGATTTTTTCGGCAAATGAAAAGGCCCTGCCCCCCTGCAGGGGAATCAGGCTGAGATTTATCTGCATACCCTCTTTGAGCGAATACATGCTGGGTTCCACCAGCCATTGGCCCCGCAGCCTCTCGGCGACCGCATCGAGATTGCCGGCCTGCAGCTCCTGCTGAAGCGCTTTTGTTTCCTCATCACCCAGGGCGGCGGTCACGATTTTGATATCCTGGTAACGGGAGAGCCGGGCCAGCAGCATCTGATCTATCGCCCTGTTCAGATAGGCATAGTCTCCCTCCTCGCTTACCTCAAAGGGAAGGACGTTGACAATCGGCTCCTGATCCTGATCTTCAGCAAAAGCTCGATGGGTTTGCATTACGAACAGCAAACAGAGAATGATCCTCGATAACACACGCATAAATTCACCTGGTAGAAAACTTCGACGGGCACTATTTCCCGTGCATTGCGGTAAAAAGGTCAGCTATTAATAAAACATCTCACCTGCTCCCGCAACAAGCGGTGCCTTTCAGGATGCTCTTTGGGCAATAAAAAGCATAATATTAGCTTGACTTTTGTCCCCGAACAGCACACTATAATGGTAGGTATAAATTTTTGTACTCGCTGCCAACAGACAGCGGGATTTGCAAACATTAGTAATCATTGAATATTTTTATCAGCATGAATTTTACTCGATTCCATCTGCCGATCATCATCCTGGCAACTATCCTCTTCATCATGGGAGTGGTGTCTACCCAGGCCGAAGGTATCGATAATTCCGAATATAAGATCACCGGCTACACCTTCGACAAGGATGCCGTCTCCGAATCGGAAAGCGGTCTGTTGTTCGAGACGTCACGTTTCAGGCCGCTGATGATCACCAGCTCCACCTCGGACGTCTTCGGCGATGATCCCTTCGGCACCTCATTCAGCGCCCAGGCTACCGGTACCGCGCCACACGGATGGGCCATTGCAGCAGAATACCTGCCCACACCCAATCTCGCATTTCACGGTGCCATAGGAGTCACCAGCGCAGCCTGGGACGCTCAGTCGGAAACTGATTTGCAGTCAAGCTGGGAAGCCAATATCGGGGTGGTATACAATTTTTTTAACTCACTGGCCTACGAAGTACATTTCGGCTACATGGACACCGGTGATCTCTTCCAGGAAGTTGACACCTACTCCGAAGTTGAATCAATCCTGATGATCAGCAATCAGCTGACGCTCAGTTTTTAAGCCCAAAAAAGCACATCGATTATAAAAGCCCTGCGGACTTGATGCCGCAGGGCTTTTTTTATCTCTACCGGTCTTGACTTTGTCCTTGCCGTGGCGTAATAGTTGCCTATTAAGCCGTCGAAAAAACACGACAATCCCGATTCAAGCGAGTGAGCTCCGTGGCCCAGCCTTACAATATATTGATGTATTCCCATGACACCTACGGTCTGGGCCATATCCGCAGGACCATGGCGATCGCCAACCATCTCAGGGGAACCAACACCAATATCCTGATCCTTACCGGGTCTCCCCTTGCCGGCCGTTTCGCCCTGCCAAGCCAGGTCGACTTCGTCAGGATCCCGG
>CBFCWR010000298.1:0-4098 GCA_965601575.1 uncultured Desulfofustis sp.
TCCATTCGTGATGCTATGCCTGTCCAACCACCTCGAATTGCCCCATCATCCCGTCATCCTCATGCTCGAGCATGTGGCAGTGAAACATGTAGACCCCGGTATAATCCAGGAACTGGGCAATTAACCTGACCTTGTCGTTGGGCCACAACAACACGGTATCTTTTCTGCCTGCCTCGATAGGGTCTGGAAACTTGCCGTTGCGATCGAGGATATTGAACTGGACATCGTGAAGGTGCATGGAGTGGGGCAGCTGCATCATCGTCGCCGAACTGTTCTCTACCTCCCAAATCTCAGTGGATCCGAGCGGTATGGTTACATCAACGCGCTTCATGTCCATCTTTTTGCCATTGATTGCCAGTCTGTTGCCGCCCATCATGCCCATGCCTCGTCCCCCGGACGACATGGTCTCCATGGCGAAATAACGGGTTCGATCGGCGCTCGACTCCTCCAGACGGGGTTGCTCGCGAAGTTGAGACACCACTTCCTGCTGTTCTGCCTTTTGATCAGAGACACGCATCTCCATTGCCTCATAGGTGTTGCCGCTGAACTGGTCAACCAGCAGACGCAATCGTTCGCCGGGGCTGTAAGCACCGGAGTCGAACAAAATCTCAGCACGCTCACCCGCGGAAAGGATCAGTTCCTGTACTCCGACCGGCGAAGAGAGGAAACCGCCGTCTGAGGCAATGACGTGAAAACGTTGATCATTAGAGAAATAAAGACGGTAAATCGACGAATTGGAGCCATTCAGTACTCGAAATCTCACGACCCCCCTCGGCAGCTCGGTAAACGGTTTGAGCCCCCCGTTAACCAGCAGGAAATTGCCCAGCACCCCATGCATGACGTCGTGCATGGATCGTACATAGGCAAAGCTGCGATCTTCATAAAATCGACGGTCCTGAATGATCAGCGGAATATCGTCGACGCCATAGTCACGCGGTAGTGCCAGCGCCTCCGAGATCTCGTCTTCGATGATGAACAGACCAGCCAGCCCGCGGTAGACATGCTCACCGGTGAGGCCCATGGCGTGGGGGTGATACCAGAGTGTTGCCGCCTGTTGATTGATGGTTATTTCCGGTTTCCACAGTGCGCCCGGCTCTATTACCTGATGGGGCCCGCCGTCCCACTGGGCCGGTACGTGAAGCCCGTGCCAGTGCACCGTGGTAATCTGGTCTATCGAGTTTTGAACCTGCAGATGCACTTTCTGCTTATTGCGGACCCGTATGGTTGGACCCAGAAAGGAGCCGTTGTAACCAAGGGTGTCGGTGAGACCGGTTGAGAAGAATCTATGTTCTCCCTTCTGGACAACCAGGGAAAGCGGCGACATATCGGTGGCTGAACCACTTTTTTCAAGCAGAGGAGGAATACTTAGCCGCTCGCTGAATGGATTATCCTGTGCCGCGGCGGCGGTAAGGGGGGAAATGAATCCGTAGTTTCCAAATGCGGCCATTCCCAGCGCGGCCGCGGAACGTGTAATGAAATCTCGTCTGTGCATACTGATCTCCAAATGGTGGTACTGCTATTAAATACTACGCAGTAGTATAAATACGGGATGGAGATCAGTCGAGTCGATCAATAAAGATCGTTGGAATTGTTTAGTGAAACGAGACAGACCGCCCGGGGTTATGAAGCCACCGGTTGAAACACTTCATAGAAGGTGCGCTCACCGATCAGACTGTCCACCTGATCCTGAATCTCTTTGCGCTCAGGATTACGGAACCAGTTGTTCCAATCTTCGATGGTTTCCCAGACGCTGACCACCAGGTAGTCGCCAAGATCCTCGGTACTTTGCAGCGTGTTGGTCGAAACATAGCCTGGCTGAACCTGGGCCCGCTGGTTGAGCTCGTTTAACAGAGGCAGGATCTTATCCGGTCGATTCATCCTGAATTTTCTTTTAATTACCACGTGAACAGCCATGCCTTTACTCTCCTTTAATTGGTAAGTGCTCGATTATAATGGCCGCGGTTCTTCACCAGTCAGTCGCTGGCAATTGACAATAACATTTCCAGATTCAACAGTTCCGGCCGGCTTTGAAAGCAGCGAACTAATGCTTTCTTCGCAAGTTGGTTCAGCTATCACCAGTCATATATCAGCGCTCACGCCACGCCAGGAACACTTCCAGCACTCATCCAGGTAATCGGTAAGCGGACCTTCGAGAATGCCGTCAATTCTCAAAAATACCATCCTGATGGCAGAGCCGAAAATGGCATTCATGGCCACATTGGCATCAATGGCCCTGATCTCACCCATCGCCTGACCCTGCTCCACCCATGTTTTCATTTTCAGAAAAGGCAGAGAGGCAAACGCTGTCTTCTCCACCGGCATGAATTCCCGGTGCTTGGTATAGAGAAGATACTGCATCGCCGCAGGAGTTCGTTCAGTATTTTCAAATATATGGCGAACTGCTTCATAGCAGCAGTCATGCATACTGACATTTTGCTGCTCGATTTCGCAGAGGGCCTCATAGAGGCAGTTTTCCAGATTGCTGTAGAGAGTGACGGCGATGGACTCTTTATTCTCGAAATAGTTATAAAGCGAACCGACGCTCATTTTTGAGGCGAACTGTATATCATTGACGGTGGTATTGAAGTACCCTCTCTCGGTAAACAGCTTCAAGGCTGCATCGAGGATTCTCTCCTGCCGCTCTTTTTTCTTCGAATTGTTCATCTTACATGCTGGCTTTGGTTATCGCTGGCTCTGGCCGCATCTCCGGGCAGAGCTATTTTTGCTATTCTCTTTTTAAGAATACCATAATTCACCGATTTTGCTAATAAATGTTGGTAGACTACGAGTCTTAAAGCAAAATTGAATCATAATTCAGTCTTTTACAGACCACCGTGGCGACCAGAACTCATCTCGATTACAAATGGACTTATCCGCCTATATAGAAATTACCTATTTGACCCATCGGGATTATTGGCTCATAATGGGCCCTCAAAAATCACGCCTCAATCAACTTAAAAAAAGGAGCACCGAATGAGATTTGTATTTACCACCTTGTTCTTGATAATTTTCTCCACCGCTGCAACAGCGGCACAGTACAACTTCATGACCCCCCAAGATCTCAAGCGGAGACTCGGCGCCAATGAAGATATGCTCATCGTTGATATCCAGGTCGAAGAAGAATTCAATCAGCATCATATCCCCGGATCTATCGCCACCTACGCATATCCAGTGAAGAAGGACGAGGATCGAGCCCGCCTCGAACCGGTAGTCAGCCTGCAGAAGGAAGACTCGAAGTCACTGGTTATTGTCTGCCCGCGGGGAGCCGGAGGAGCCAAACGCACCTTTGACTATCTGGTAGCCCAGGGGGTAGATGAAAGTCGCCTGTGGATACTTGAGAAAGGGATGTCGGGCTGGAAATATGGCGAGTTGACCGCGGCCAATGAATAATTTCTGCCAGATAGCTTCAGATGCCTGGCTTCAACTGAGGATCGAATGCCGCTCCCCGGCTGAGACCAGGCACGATTGTGAGATAAATGTTAACTGACCTGACCGCTGAAATACCAGGCAATCATCAAAATACCGCAGGCAGCGACCCAACTGCCTGCGACTCTGACGGCAATTCTCGGCCAGGAGCGCTCCAGGGTGACCACAAACGCGCTCAGCAGAGGGACAATCACGAACAGCGCTCCCATGATCCCAAGAATGGCCGGAGCACCCGGCCCCGTTTTGAGGATCAGTCCGTTGAGCACGCCGTGGACTATTCCGACCGCAGCCGTCAGCGGTACTATCATCTGTACCGGCAGTCTGGCGTCAGCAGCAACCAGTCCACCGAGTAACAGAAAGGAAAGGGCCGCTATCGGCAGGGTACTTTCCAGGTCAAGACGAAGACCCACAAATCCACCCAGACACCAGGCCGCCGGCAGCAGGAACATTGCCCAACGGCCGGCCCGGGCTCCCCTCAGTCCGCAATAACACGACAGCGCCAGCACCGGTACCAGGTCTTCGGGGGTGAGCAGTAAATGGCCGATGCCGTCATAGACCGGCCCCATGCCGGTATTGACCAGGTGGGCCAGGGCCCGAGAGGGCAACGCCAGTGCTGCTACGAGAATGGTGAACAGGAGCCTGGATTTTGCTTTGCTCGTCATCATGCTATAA
>CBFCWR010000299.1:0-4094 GCA_965601575.1 uncultured Desulfofustis sp.
GATGTAGTTGATGCGGCAGCCGAGATGGGTGCAGTTCCTGGATACCGCCCAGAACTGCTCATTTTCCTGAAACACCAGAAAATCCTGTTTGGTCAGAACTGTATCGTTTTGAAAGGTTCCAGAAACTTCAACGATCCTCGGTTTTCTGGGTAGCTTGTGGAAAAGAAAACGGAACAATGGCCAGAGCATAAGCAGACCGCCGAAAAAGAGCAATTTTCGACGAAAAGCGCGGGTTGGGGTGGGGCGCGAGCTCATTACTAAGGGGCAACACCTTTAATTAAACGATATTTCTCGATAAGCATTTTTTCAACGTGCTCGGGAACCAGTCCCGCTACGTTGCCTCCGTGACTGGCGGCATCCTTGACAATGGAAGAGCTGATGAAAATCCAACGAAACCCAGGCATCAGAAACACCGATTCCACCGAGCGCTCCAGTTTACGATTCATCAGAGCCAGCTGAAATTCATAGTCGAAATCGGATACCGCCCGTAATCCCCTTATGATCGCCCGGGCATTTCTCTGGGCGGCATACTCGACCAGTAACCCCTCCACCGAGTCAACCTCGACACGGTCTTCGTCGGTGTAACACTCGAGTATCATCTGTATTCTTTCCTCCAATGCGAACAAAGGCTTCTTTCCGGGATTGATGGCAATGGCGACAATGACCTTATCGAACAGACAGAGACCGCGATTGATCAAATCCAGGTGACCATTGGTAATTGGATCGAACGTTCCGGGATATATGGCAATTGACTCACCGTTGGGCTTAGCGCTCATGGAAAAATCCTGTGTGTAGAATTATTAGGCTGAAAGATTGTAAAAGTAGAAGGAACTCTCTCCATAGTTTCTCATATCAGACAAAGAGAGCCTTCTGAGCCGTGCGGGCGGCTCAAAACTTTTGCGCTCCTCTATTATTACCAGCGGATCGGAGGAAAATACCGCACTATTGTCAAGTGAAGACAATATTTCAAGTGATAAATCTGTCAGGTAGGGGGGGTCTGCAAAAACCAAATCGAAGCGATTGTCCCCAAGCCTGGATAAGCAGGCAGCGGAAATGCCTTTGGAGAGATCTGATTTTATCATGGTTGATTTCTCGGCACCTCCTGGAATCAAAGCGATATTCTTGTCGACCAATCCGAGGGCGACTCGGGAGTTGTCGACAAAGGTCGCCTTGGCGGCACCCCGACTCAATGCTTCACAGCCAAACGCACCGGTACCAGCGAATAGATCAAGCACGCTGCATTCTTTCACCCGGATGCCGATAATATTGAACAATGCTTCCCTGGCCCGATCAGAAGTGGGCCTGATTGCGTTACTTCCGGATATCGGAGAAAACAGCTTGCGGCCCTTTGCCGAACCACTGATGATTCGCATGAGCTACCCGTAAATCAGTTAGGTGATGATCTTTTAACGGAGTTTAGGATTTCAGTCGATGCCGGGGCTTTGAATCGGAGCTGTTCTGTGAGCCTGAATGGTTAAAGATGCTATCCCAGATAGGCAAGCAGACTCTCCCCGGCCACCACTTTGTCGCCGACCTTTACCGCTGGATTAGACTGATACGGCAGGTAGAGATCGACGCGGGAACCAAATCGAATCAGTCCGAAACGTTCGCCCATACAGACAGTGTCTCCAACTTCAAGGCGACAGATGATTCTTCTGGCCACTAAACCAGCGATCTGCACCATGGTGATCTTTCTGTCGTCCGGGGTATGTATATCCACCGCGCAGTATTCATTGTTAAGGTGCGCCTTTTCACTGTCGGCGGCCAGGAAGGAGCCGGGCACATGGCGTACCTTCGTAACTGAACCGGAATATGGAATGCGGTTTACATGGACATTGAATACATTCATGAAAATTGAAATCTTGAGGAGCTTGTCTTCGGAAAAGCGCGTGTCACTGATCGTCTCCACGAAGATGATCTTCCCGTCGGCCGGTGAGGTGACACCCCGGTCGATAGCGGGGGTAGTTCTCTCGGGATCCCTGAAGAACATCAGGATAAAAGTGGTGGCAATGAGAAGGATGAGACTGATAATCGGGTATCCCAGCACGGCGCTGAGTAAGGTCAGCAGAGTGCTGTAGCCGATAAACGGGTATCCTTCCGCGGCAATGGGGATTCGTTCTTGCTTCATATCCTGACAACCTATGGTGTAAAGTAGCTAAGAGTTTCTTCTGCTCAGACGAGCAGCATTTCAGTGGTCGACTTGCCGGCCGGCACCATTGGAAACACACCTTCTTCGCGGGAGATCTTGAAATCCATTAACACAGTGTTGTCGACCGCCAGAGCTTCCTTGATCACATCTTCGACTTCACTCTTTTTAGTGGCCCGCAGCCCAACGGCACCGTAAGCCTTAGCCAACTCGACGAAATCCGGGGCGATGTCCATGACCGTAGAGGCGTAGCGCTTCTCATAAAATAATTCCTGCCACTGCCTGACCATACCGAGGAACTGATTATTGAGAATGGCGATCTTTACCGGCGTATTATATTGCCTGGCGGTGGCCAGTTCCTGGATGTTCATCTGAATCGAACCATCGCCGGCGATGTCTATGCAGACTTTGTCGGGCATGGCCATTTTTGCTCCGATGGCGGCGGGGAAACCGTAGCCCATCGTCCCCAGTCCCCCTGAAGTCAGAAATCTGCGTGGGTCGCTAAACCTATAAAACTGTGCCGCCCACATCTGATGCTGGCCTACTTCGGTGGCGATGATGGCTTCACCGTTGGTATGCTTGTCGAGCATCTCAACAACGTACTGCGGCTTAATTTGTTCGCCGTCTTCCTGGTAACCCAGGGGGTGCAGTTCCTGCCAGGTTGAGATCTGTTCGAACCATTCCTGATGTTTGGCTTTTTCGTCAGCAACAGAAATGTCCTGCTGGTTGTTGAACCAGTTATTCAGGGCTGTCAGCGCCTTTTTACAATCAGCGACGATGGGCACATCCACCTTGACGTTTTTGCTGATGGAGGTTGGATCGATATCTACGTGGATGATTTTTGCGTTGGTGGCAAAGGTATCGAGCTTACCGGTGACACGATCATCGAACCTGGCGCCAACGGAGATGAGCAGGTCGCTCTCGGCCACCGCCATATTGGCTGTATAGGTGCCGTGCATGCCGAGCATCCCCATGGACAGCTCATGGTGGCCGGGAAATGCCCCAAGCCCCATCAGGGTCATGGTGACCGGAATATTCAGTTTGACAGCCAATTCTGTGAGTTCCGCAGCCCCGTTGGAAAGAATCACCCCCCCGCCCACATACAGTACCGGTTTTCTGGCTTCCATGATAAGCCGGCAGGCTTTGTCCACCTGTTCCATGTGGGGTTCGATATTGGGCTGGTAGCTGGGCATGTGAATCGGTTTTCTGTCCTCGAAATCGATGGTGGAATTGATAATATCCTTGGGCAGATCCACGAGAACTGGCCCGGGTCTTCCGGTCCGTGCAACATGGAAAGCCTCACGCATGACACCGATGAGCTCTTCCTTGCTGTTAACCAGATAATTATGCTTGGTACAGGGTCTGGTAATTCCTACTATATCAACTTCCTGAAACGCATCGTTGCCGATCAACGGGGTGGGTACCTGGCCGGTGAGAATCACGATCGGGATTGAGTCCATGTAGGCGGTGGCAATGCCGGTAACTCCGTTGGTCGCGCCGGGGCCGGAGGTCAGCAGAGCGACGCCCACTTCCCCCGAGACTCTGGCGTAGCCATCGGCCGCATGGACTGCGGCCTGCTCGTGGCGCACGAGAACATGGTTGAGTTCTGGACTCTCCATCAGCTCATCATAGAGATCGATGACCGCTCCTCCCGGGTAACCGAAAATCGTATTTACGTTTTCCTCCAGGAGGCATTTAACAATTGCTTGGGCACCGCTCATTTGCGACATGGTCACGTCCTCTGAATAATCTGCTGTCAATGCTATAATGACAGATGATCCGGCCATTTTACCGGGCATCAAAATATAGAGACCCGGGAAATAGATGTCAATAACCAATAACTTTTACGGTCTTTTCGGCCGCCAGGCTCGAACACGGTCGAAGAGACGAGAAAGTAAAAGTCTTGCAATAGGGGTTGACAATGGTCAAGGAGCGGGATTATTGTAGC
>CBFCWR010000300.1:0-4066 GCA_965601575.1 uncultured Desulfofustis sp.
GCGACCACTCAACCGTTATGCATGCGGTGAAAGTGATTTCCGACCTGAATAGGCGTGATGGGTCGGTTGCTTCGCAATTAAAGCTGTTGAGCAACAAACTACAGCAGCTCTGAGCAGCTTCCCCCGACAGAGACCCGGTTGTTTTTACCCCGAGGTGATACCTCTTGCGGGCACTAGAAATAAACTTTTTTGGCCTCTGCCTGCTCCTGGATCTGTGTCGTCTGGGAGATAATTGTTTCGCCAACCGAACAGGCGGTCTTGATCATGTCATTGAGACCGATTCCTTCCCATCCGAAGCCGCAGACGTAGAGCCCGGGATTTCTGCGGACCAGATCATTGCGCCACTCCAACAGCTGCGGGTAACCTTTCTCCAATTGGGGTATGCCGCCGGCCGGACGCAGGACATGGGAATAGGATGGGCTTTGGGGAAGAGTGAGAAGGCCTTGGACATCCGCCAGTGCCTCCCGGATCAGGGTCTCATCGTCAAGTTCCAGTCGCTCAGGGTGTCTGCGGCCGCCGACCAGCGTTTCGAAAACGATGTGGCCGTCCGGTGCCCGGTTGGGGAACATGTTTGAGGAGAAGAGGGTGCCCAGCGTGAACCGTTGTTCCCGTTCAGGAATCAGAAAGCCGAACCCCGGCGGCAGCGTGGCCCCTTCGAAACCGAGCACCACCGTGGCGATCCAGGCTTCTGGGACCTGTTTCAATGGAGGGCTGTCATCAATCGCGGTGAGCAGCTTCAAGCCCTGATTTACCGGTAAGGCCAGTACCAGATTGGCGGTCTGATAACTGTCATGCACGGTTTCCACCAGCCAGCCTGCATCGTTTTTCTGGATAGTGGTTACCTCACAATTGAAGGAGATCGATTCCGCTCCCAGTATCTCGGCGAGCCGCTGCGGCAGCCGCACCATGCCATCAGGGAAACTGGTCATTGACGGCATGGAGAGCTTCTGCTTTTTTCCTCTCTTCTTGCGCGCCTGTCGGACTCTGGCGAGGGCTCCGCGGATGATGGAGCCGTGCTCTATCTCCATCTGTCGAACCCCGGGCATCACCGCATCTATTTTGAGCTCGTTGTAATCGCCCGCATAGGTGCCTGTGAACACCGCATCAACATAGGGCAGCAGTGCTTTACCAAAACGATATTCAGCCCACTTCGCCACCGTCGGCTCCCCGGCAAGGGGTGTTTTGAAAAGCTCGCCGGCTACCCTGAACTTGTCTTTCCAGGGGATCAGGGGAGCCCTGATAATTTTCAGAGGGGTCTGGGGTATCATCATCAGCTTGGAATCGATGCAGACATAGCGAACAAAAGTTTGCAGCGAGGCTCGGACGCATTCCGCTTCAAGTCCGGTTTCCTCGAGCAGTTCTCTGCTCTCACTGCAGTTGTCCAGAAATCCGTGCGGACCCGACTCCGCCAGATAGCCATTCTCGCTGAAGGAGTTGATCACCCCGCCGGCGCGGGCGGATTTTTCGAGCACCATTATTTGATGCTCTGGGTGGCGCTGCTTGAGTTTATGACCGATTACCAAGCCGGTGAGTCCGGCGCCGATGATGATGGTATCTTTTTGATGATGCATGAAGTGGTGTGTGAATCTCCGAATGTATAATTTTTTCTATGGCCACTTCTGGCCACTTGACAGGTGTGCACTGAGCGCCACCTGACCAAACGTAATAATTACCAATTGGTTGTAAAAGAGCCTTACAGGGTTGAGCTCAAATCTTCGCCCAGATGGATCTTGCCTTACCAGCAGCTGACCCGCCCCATGCAAGTGCTGCAAAACCTTGTCCGGTACTGGTTGACAGCGATTTATCCATGGTTAACATTTTGGCCGAATTTACTGGAAGATTAAGGGCTCTGCCTGTCTGGGCGCAGCCCGAAATTATCGTTTATCTACAATAAGAGGTCATCATGAGCAACGCAACAACCCATGAATTCCAAGCAGAAACGAAAAAATTGCTCGATATTGTCATCAACTCGCTCTACACCGAACGAGATGTGTTCATCAGAGAGCTGATCTCAAACGCGGCTGACGCCCTGGAAAAATTTCGGCATGCAAGCTTGACCAGGGATCAGGAAGATCTTTTTGACTCCCACGTGCCGCTTGAGATCTCCATAAATCTTGATGAAGAGAAAAAAGAGCTGAGCATCACTGATACCGGTATTGGCATGACCGGCGATGAGCTCATCTCAGATCTCGGTACCATTGCCCATTCCGGTTCGAACAGTTTTCTTGCCGAATTGGCGGAGGCGGCGCGCAAGGATGTCAGCCTCATTGGCCAGTTCGGTGTCGGTTTCTACTCCGCCTTTATGGCTGGAGCCAAAGTGAGGGTGCAAAGTCGTTCCTGGGACGGCTCCGAAGGGCATGAGTGGTCATCAGACGGCACCGGTTCATTTGAGATCAGTGAGTGTCCCGGGCTGCATCGAGGCACCAAGATTATCATCACGCTGAAAGAGGGATGCGAAGATTACGCGAAAAAGTGGAAGGTGGAATCGATCATCAAGCAGTATTCCGCATTCGTGCCATTCCCCATCAAACTGGAAGGGGAGACGGTCAACACCGTCCAAGCCCTGTGGACCAGGACTAAGGCGGAAATCAACGACGAGGAGTATCTCGAGTTTTACAAATTCATTGCCAATGCAGGCGATGAACCGACCTACAGGCTTCATTTTTCCACCGACGCGCCACTGGCCATCAATTCACTGCTGTTTGTCCCCAAGGAAAATTTCGAGATCATGGGATTCGGCCGGGTCAGTCCCGGGGTCAACCTCTATTGTCAAAGGGTTCTCATAGACCAGCATTCGGAAACGATCCTGCCCGAGTGGCTCAGGTTCCTCAAAGGAGTTGTCGACAGTGAGGACCTGCCCCTCAATATCTCCCGGCAGGCCCTGCAGGACAATGCCCTGGTGGCCAAAATCAGGAAGGTGATCACCAAGCGGTTCCTCAAATTCCTGGCAGAAGAGGCCAAAAAGGACGAAGAGTCGTACCTGAAGTTTTGGGAGACCTTTGGCATCTACCTCAAGGAAGGTGTGGCCAGTGATTTCGAATTTCGCACCGAACTCGGCAAACTGATGCGATTCGAGTCGTCGAAATCAAAGGAATCGACCCCAATAGGACTCGATGAGTATTTGCTCAGAATGAGTCCCGATCAGGAAGATATTTATTACATCAACGGACCAAGCAGGGCGGCAATAGAGGCTGGTCCGTACGTCGAGATGTTCAAAAAGAAGGATATTGAAATCATTTACACCACCGAACCCATCGACGATTTTGTACTCAGCCATCTGGCGGAATACGAGGGCAAAAAGTTTGTTTCGGCCGACCGGGCTGATCTGTCGCTCGACGATAAAGGCGAGACCGAGGATGGCTCGAAAGATCAAAGCGATCTGTCGCTCGATGAAAAAGACAGTGAGAAATTGATAAAGTGGCTCAAGAAGACTCTGAATGATAAAGTCGCCGACGTCTCAAAATCTTCGCGCCTGGTAGACGCCCCGGCGATGATCGTCAATCCCGACGGATTCATGACCTCCTCGATGGAGCGGGTAATGGCCGCTGGTCGGATGGAGAAGGGACTGGCCGGCGATATTTCCAAGAAGAACCTGGAGATAAATACTGCCAACGCCCTGATCTGCAAGCTTGCCGATCTGGTTGATTCCGATGAAGGCTTCGCCGCCGAGGTGGCTCAGCAGATCTACGACAATGCAATGATCCAGGCGGGTCTGACCGTCGATCCCTTGGAAATGGTAGAGCGCAATTACAGGATTTTGCAGAAGGCGGTGGACTGAAAGGCCCGGACTCACACCATCACAGGTGCCGGTAATCCCCGGTAAATCAGTGGTCTCAGTGCTTTTTTAAGTCTGGCGGGAACGCACATAAAAGTTGAAAAATGCGTTGCTACAGGCTATAGAGCATGTGTTTGCTATCCTGCCCGGCGGAGCTGGGATTCACAAATCAGCAGGACACCATGAAGGCGTCGTGTCGGGAATGCAGGGAGAGGAATTCTTTGGAGATACTATGTCGATGGTGAAATGGTTTGTCCTGGTATACCTTGGAGCCATCCTGTTATCCGGGTG
>CBFCWR010000301.1:0-4065 GCA_965601575.1 uncultured Desulfofustis sp.
CGGTCGAGTAGAGATTCTCGCTGAAAACGGCAAGTACGAGGAAATCATCCCTGCCGAACTCGTCTCTGAACTGATTGTAGGTGATCAGATACGGATCGTCTTCATGCAGGAAACCTTCGTTGGAGGTGTCAAAGGTGAGGTGCTGAAGCTGCCACCCGAGCAGCCCGGTGCAGAGGAACACCCCGGTCAGGACGACAGCCCGAAAACGGAGAATAGCGGTGATCAGTTGTTCGATTGACCGACTCGCCCTGCCATATTGAGCAGCCATGGCTCGCTACCCTGACGAACGGGTTCGTAAGGCAACAGAGTGGGGCATCCTCAACGCGTGTTGCTGCATGTGCTGGTCTTCAGCCCGGTGGAGGGTTCAGGGAGAGAGCAAGCACCAGTATTGCACTGGCGGCAACCCAGGAACCGACGATTCTGACCCCGATTTTCTGCCAGCTTCTGTCGCCGAAATAATCGGCAAAAGCAAGCGGATATAGAAAAAGAAAGCAGAGTCCAAGGCCGCTTCCAAGCAGAGAGAAGAACTTGGCTTTGCCAGCCAGCAAAGTCTGGGTCGAGTCTAGCCCCAGTAGAAAGCCGATAAGCGCTGCAACAATCAAACAGAGGAGAAAAGGAATCCTGAGGTTGGCGGCGATCAGCAGGCCAATGACGGCTGCCACTCCGAGTAGATATCGCTCCCCGATGCCACCTGTATAAAAAATCGTGGCCACTAGACCGCTGAATGTGAACAGGCAAAACAGCAGAAAGGATGGCGGGACCACCCTGGAACCATGTTTTCCGAGGAAAAGTCCGGCTGCGGCAACGAGCAGCAAGTGGGCGGGCACGACCACCGGATGCAGCAGTCCATTGTAGAGATCGTTCAAGCCGGCAAAAGGCACGTGGGCGACGGCCAGCCGTGGAGCCAGACCGCTGATTGCCAGGATAACTAAAACTGGGGCAAGCGCTCTCACAAAACTCCGGTCAAAAAGCCCACCCCGGCGAGAGAAATGAATGCCCCGCAGGTTCGTACGGCAACTTTTCCCGCCGGCCAGCGCACCAGCAAGCCAAAGGCAATACCGCAGAGGTGCAGCATGCCGGTGGAGATTACAAATCCGGCGCTGTAGGCGAGAGGGTTCGCGGCACCAGGCAGTTCAGTGCCGTGGGCGTGACCATGAAAGATGGCAAAGCCGCCAACCAGCAACGCAGCAACCCAGAGTGGCGGACGCAAGGCGAAAGCGACCATTATTCCCAAGACGATTGCCGATACGGCAATACCTGTCTCGACCGACGGGATAGGAATACCCATGACCCCGAGCGCCCCGCCGAAAGCCATGACCAGAGGAAAAACAACAGGCAGTATCCAGATGGCCGGATTACCCAGAAAGGCACCCCATAGACCCACCGCCACCATTGCGGCCACATGATCCCAGCCCAGGATGGGGTGGAGAAAACCGGAAATAAAGCCGCCTGTAATGCCTCCGCCCTCATGGCTGTAGGCAAGAGTGGAAATTGACAATACAGCGCAAGTAATGAGCAATATCCTTCCCAGTTTCATCTGGTGCCTCCTCTAAATAAATTTGTCAATTTAGTTAATCATAGAGATTTAGACCAGTTGCAATATGGGCCAGTACTATAGACAAAATTGATTCAAGAAGCAATACCACTATCGTCCAATCAGCTTTCTGTAACATTCTCCCGCTAACCTGCAACTACTTGTTAATGTATAACAAATTAAGTTTCTTGTTGAAGTCAGGCCAGCGCCATTGACCGGCGCACGCAGTGATGACACAGGTATGAATGTGCTTAAATTTTGGATGTCTGAAAACGATGAACAACCTAGTCTGAGAATACGTGTACGAAATGAATGTGACCGAACAGAGCCCGAGGCCAACTTCAACCCTGGCCATTGTCGGGGCCAGCGGCTTTATCGGCAGTGCCCTCTGTCAATATACAGCGCACGAGTATATTACCATAGCGCTGACCAGATCGCGCCACAGGGCGGCAGAGGGAAGCCCGGGCAGTCCGGTACGCTGGCAGGCCTGTGATTTTTTCTTGAGGAGTGCCATGCGAGAGGCACTTTCCGGTGTCGATCAGATTGTCTACCTGGCCCACACCAGGGTGCCCACTGCCCGCCTCGACCAGGCCCGATGTTCTGACATGGACGTGCTGCAGGCTGACAACTGCGCGCTGGCGGCAGCGTACCATGGGGTGCAGCAGATCATTTATTTAAGTGGTCTGCTGCCGGAGGGCAACGTTTCCGAGCAGATGCTTCGGGAGCGCAGCGAGATTGTCAACGTGTTGGAGAATTACGGCACGCCGGTCACGGTGATTCGCACCAGCCTGGTCGTCGGTCCCGGCAGCAGCGCCGTCTTATTCCTTGCCAACCTCGTGCGCCGCCTGCCGCTGATACCCATACCCAGATGGGCCCAGACCGAGAGACAACCGATTGCCCTTGCCGATCTGCTGCGGGCCATCAAATTTTGCCTTGACGAACCCGCTGCTTCGGGAAGGAGTTTTGACATCGGCGGTCCCGAATCTTTGTCGACCACCGATATTGTGGAGCGCATCGCAAAGAGCAGCGGCAAAGATAGATCAGCCCGTCTAGTCTCCTGGTTTCCGGCCTCTCTTTATGGCTGGCTGCTTCGCATAATCAGCCCTTCCACCCATCCTGGTTTGATCAATTTTTTCCTCCAGGGCATCCGCTACGATATGAAGATAGACGACAATCCGCTGCAGAACAAAGTAGCGCAAGGAGCGCTGACTCTGACTGCCGCCCTGCAGGATATATCGCTGACCAGTCCGCGTCAGAGCTCCCTGATCCGGGACCGGAAAGATTTCGAACAGTCCAGCAGTGTCCGGTCGATTCAGCGGATTCCGCGCCCGGACGACTGGAACGCTGAGTCGCTGAGTGAATACTACTTTCCATGGCTTGCCCGACTGGTCTGGCCCTTTGTCTATTCTCGCCGTCTCGATGATGGCTCCTGGCGAATCGAGATCAGGGGAATAAAGCTGCCACTCCTGTGCCTGAGCCTGTCGGAATCGCGCCGCACCGATAACCGGCAACTCTATTTTATCACTGGAGGGATGCTGGCCAGTACGTCCGAAGAGTCAAAGGGGCGAATGGAATTCAGGGATCTGGCCATTGAAGCCTCGACGATCATTGCCATCCACGACTTTACCCCGAAGCTGCCCTGGCGGTTCTATAATCTCACCCAGGCAACCATCCATGGCTGGGTCATGCGCCGTTTTCAAAAACACATGGCACGCTATTGCCGGAAACCCTGAACGAAAAACCAAATCTTGCAGGACACCCTAATATCAATATGATTTCTTTTTAAATTTACGTTATTATCAGTGGGTCATCCGATAGTTATGGTGGTGTAGGGCACGGGCCCCGATCCGGTTTCTGCCGGGGGCAAAACTTCTCATGACCAGGTAATAGGAAACTAGCCGTCCGCGCAGGTTGATAATGTCTTTCGAATTCAGATTAAAAATGCTCGCTGTGCCTGTGTTGATCCTCTGCGTCTTTCTGCTTGGTATTCCGCTGCTGAGCTTGAAGCAGGACGATGAGCAGCAGAATCTGGTGCAGGCCAATCAGGAACAGGCGCTTACCATTAGCGCCCAGTTGATCGCTTCCGCTCTGCAGGACCGATCAGATCTTTTTTTTGAGGAAACCGAAGATGAAATTCTCGATGAGGATGAACCTGCACCACCCAAGATCATCGAACTGATTACCCCCATTCGCCTCAATGGCGATCTCAGGGATTGGCAGCCTGGAATAGAGAGCTCGGAGATTTTTGGCGAAGACCATCTCATTGCATCCAATCAAGATTACCGGCCGGGCAGTCTGAGCTTCCGTCACCTTGCCGGAACCCAGGGAGAATATCTCTACGCATTCTTTGATGTCTACGATGATGAAGTGGTGTATCGGAATAAAAATAGTTTGAGGTTGGACCGTGCCGACCACCTCAAGATTATCATCGATAAAGATGGAGAGCGGAAAAACTATATCGTCTCAACCTTTGAACCTGGCTGGGTGACCGGATTTGATATACCTGACGAAGCCGAGAAGATCGCCGCCCA
>CBFCWR010000302.1:0-4059 GCA_965601575.1 uncultured Desulfofustis sp.
CGTTCGGTTTCGCTGAGGTGGGCGATCGAGAAGATGGCGGTGTTGGGTCGGCCATCTTCATCATAGAGGATTTGTTGAACATCGAGCGGCTGCCCCTGCAGCCAGGAGGCAAAACCTGGGCTGGCAATGACGTTGTTGAGCAGCATGGCCAGCTTCATTCTCTCGGCCTGGGGAAAGAAGCTGGTCAGTCCGAAGACGCCAACTTTGTCGAACGGGGGATTGACGATGGCTCCGATCAATGTCTCCAGCGACAGATCCTCACTCTTTCTCCAGTGGTGCAGAAGGATAGACGAAATGAGGATATGCTCTCTGCTGGTCAAGGGATCACCGTCGATGTTCACCAGGGCAAGCAGGCTGGTGGCGGTGGAGCCGACCAGGGCGTTGAGGCTGTCCTGGTCCTGAACGACATCCTCGGCCGGAGCCGAAAAGCTCGCCATGATCGAGACCGGCACGCCGGCGCTGGAGCCGGGAGTATAGACGGTCACTGTTGATTTTTCCCTGAGCTTGGCGATGCGCTCACCGGTCTGTCCCCAACTGCCGAGACCCTCTCGCCAGTCAGACGCCGTCTTCTCGGCCATCTGGAGAACCGACAGGTTTTTTCTCGAGGCCTCCGCCGGGTCTATCCAGGGTTCAAAATCAGTCGGCTCCAGATCGGGAAAGGTAAGCAGCAGGTTGGCCATGTCGCCCTTGGGGTCGATGATGATTGACGGTACGTCATCCATGATCGCTTCCTCGATCAAGCCTATTCCCAGACCGGTTTTGCCGCTGCCGGTCATACCTATGATCACTCCATGGGTGGTCAGGTTTTTGCTCTTGTAGAGCAGCGGGAGCCCGGTCGAAGACTGCCCTCCGATAGGCAACTCTTTCCCAAGATAGAACAATCCCAGTTTTTCATAGGCAAGCGTGGCTTCCACAAAACACCTCTCTGGCTGATGGTTACCATCTCAGCGCACACGGCGGGTCGCCGATAGTGCGTTCGCGACGGTATAAACGCGTCCCCTCCTCCCATAATGATTTCATTCACCACGGGTTTGTCAACCGCTTTCGCTGCAAGGGTTTCATCTTTGTTTTGCCCGATCATGGCACAGTGTTTATAGTTGCGATGTTTTTTTGACAGAATCCTCCAAGGTTTAGGGGAGAAACGGTGATCACTCGAACCGACCACATTGAATTACGCTACCAACCCAGGGAATCACAATGACCAGTCCCGCAGCCCGCCAGGGTGTATCAAGACGACGTCTACTGCAGCTGGCCGCTGCCGGCGGCGCGGTAGGAATCCTCGGCTACTTCGGACTGAGGCCGTCGAATCGGCTCATCCCGGTGCGGCACACTCAGCAAATGATGGGGACCATCGTCAACCTGGTGGTATGCGGGGAAGACGAGGACTATTGCCGGGCGGGCATTGCTGCCTGTATCGAGCGCATGGAGGGACTTTCCCAGGTAATGAGCACCTATGTCCCGGATAGTCCCATTTCCGAGCTGAACCGCTACGGTTCGCTTGAAAATGCGCCGCAGGAACTTATCGATGTATTCAAACTCGCCCTCGAACTCGGAGCTCTGACCAAAGGGGCCTTCGACCCCACCGTTCTGCCCCTCGTGGGACTCTTTAAAGAGGTTAGGGAAACCGGCAAATTACCCGACCAACAAAAAATAAAAGAAATTTTGCAAGTGGTCGACTACAGACATATTGTTGTAGAGGATCGCACGGTGAAGTTCTCCAGACCCGGCGTAACGGCAACCCTCGATGCGGTAGCCAAAGGCTACATAGTCGATGAGGGCATCAAGGTTCTGCTGGAAATGGACTTGACCAATGCGTTTGTGGAAGCCGGTGGCGACCTGATGGTGGTCGGCCATCGCTACGACGGCAAACCATGGAAGATAGGCATCAGAAACCCGCGGAGCGACGATCTGAAAAAAATGACAACCCTTGAGATGAGCGACCGGGCTATCGCCACATCAGGCGATTACATGCAATACTTCACCGAAGACAAAAAAGTCCATCACATCATCGACCCCCGCACCGGCTTTTCCCCGGTTCGCACTGCCTCGAGCTCCGTGATCGCCCCCACCGTCGCCTGGGCGGATGGGCTTGCCACTGCCGGCATGGTGCTCAATCCGGAAGAATCCATTGCCCTGCTCGAATCCCTGCCGGATTGTGAAGGCTACCTCATAGACAAAGAATTACACAGATACCAGACCAAAGGGTTCTTCAGCTGAGATGAGAAGAATAACCATAGATAAAGGCCTTGATCTGCCCATAGACGGCGCCCCCGACACCTCAATATCACCAGCATCCCCTGTCGAACACGTGGCCCTGATCGGCGACGATTATATCGGCATGAAACCCACCATGCTGGTGGCGGTCGGTGATCGGGTGGCCTGCGGGCAACCGCTGTTTTCCGACAAGAAGAACGAAGGAGTTATTTTTACCGCTCCTGCGGGCGGCGAGGTGATTGCCATCAACCGGGGCGCCAAACGTAAGTTCGAGTCGCTGGTCATTCGTGTGGCGGAAAGCGAGCGCCTGAGCTTCTGCGAACCAGGCGCTGATCCCCAAAGCCTCGGGCCCGAAAAACTGCGTCGCCTGATGATCGATTCGGGACTCTGGACCGCGCTGCGCACCAGACCCTACGGAAAAATCCCGCAGATCGACAGCGAACCCGCCTCCGTGTTCGTCACGGCCATGGACAGCTCGCCGGTGGGCCCCGACCTGAAAGTTGTCATCGAGCGCCGAAAAGAAGACTTTCTTCTGGGAATGAGCGCCTTGGCGACTCTGGTATCCGCGCCCATTTACCTGTGTCACGCCGGAGATCTTGGCGATCTGGACCTGGACGACCAGGTTGAGCAGGTCGTTTTTATAGGTCCCCACCCGTCCGGGTTGCCATCCACCCATATTCATTTCATCGACCCGGTCAGTGAAACAAAAACGGTGTGGCACCTCGGTGCCCAGGATGTCTGCGCCCTCGGCGGTCTGCTCAGAACCGGCACCTTGTGCAGCGAGAGAGTGGTGGCCCTGGGGGGGCCCTGCTTTGAGTCTCCCCGCCATGTGGAGACAATCGCCGGTGCGTCGATTGCAGAATTGTGCCGCAACGAATTGAAAACAAACGTGGAGGGCAGGCTGGTTTCCGGCTCCATCCTTGACGGACGGCAGGCCAGCGAACTACACGGGTTTCTGGGCCGCTATCACCAGATGATCAGCTGCCTGCCTGAAAGCGACGGGCGCCAGCTTTTCGGCTGGCTGCGACCAGGAAATGACCGATTCTCCGTGTCACGGGCCTTTTTAACCGCCTTCACCAAGCCCGACAAAGTTCCTTTCAACACAGCAGTCTGGGGCGGCAACAGGGCAATATACCCGTTGGGAACTTACGAGAAGGTGATGCCGCTCGACTTCGTACCGATCTATTTCCTTAAAAGCCTGGCCTCGGGCAATACGGAAAAAGCCAAAGAACTCGGCTGTCTGGAATTGATCGAGGAAGACCTGGCGCTGTGTTCCTACGTTGATCCCGGTAAAAATGATTTCGGCCCCATGCTACGTCAAACGCTGACCTCCATTGAAGAGGAAGGATGATTCCACAATAGTCGACTATGTTTAATAAGCTGAGTAAATACTTCCTCGACATCAAGCCCCATTTTGAAGAGGGTGGAAAATTCAAAAGCCTCTACCCGCTTTACGAGGCCTTCGACTCATTTCTTTTTTCGACCACCAAATCGACCCCTGCCGCACCCCATGTGCGCGATGCCGTCGATCTGAAACGGATCATGATCACCGTCATCATTGCGCTGGTACCCTGCACGCTGATGGCCCTGTGGAACACCGGATATCAGGCCAACCTGGTGCTGGTCGAAATCGGGGCGATGCCGGACGGCTGGCGGGGAGCGATCATGGGCATCATTGGCGTCAATCCCCAATCGTTGATCTCAAACATGGTGCACGGCTCGCTCTACTTTTTCCCCATCTACCTGGTCGTGGTCATCGTCGGCTCCATCTGGGAAGCGCTGTTCAACCTGATCAGGGGGCATGAGTTTTCCGAGGCCTTTCTGGTCACCAGCCTGCTGCTGCCG
>CBFCWR010000303.1:0-4059 GCA_965601575.1 uncultured Desulfofustis sp.
ATGACACCGAACATTTTCTCACCGAACGTGATGATCTGGCAGCGTTGTTTGGAGCCAAACCTTACCTGATGGAAACTTTCTATCGCACAATTCGCCGCCGGCACGATTGGCTCATGGAAGACGGCAAGCCTGCGGGAGGGCGATGGAACTACGATCGGGAGAACAGAAAAGCACTTCCCAAAGACCACAAAGTCGTCGAAGCCAAGACTTTTGATCATCAGGTGAGCAACCTGGTGGAACTGCTCGCAGCCTGCAAGGTGAAAACCATCGGAATAATTGATCCCGAGCGTTTCATCTGGCCGCTTGACCGCGACGAGTCACTGCAGTTACTCGACTATTTTATTGAAGTGTGCCTCCCTGATTTCGGCGCCTATCAGGATGCCATGCACACCGATTACTGGTCAATATTTCACTCCCGCATATCTTTTTCATTAAACACCAAGATGATCAGCCCCCGGGAAGTGGTGGAAAAGACACTCGAGGCCTATGATCGCAACGATCAGATCGGTCTTCCCGCGGTAGAAGGTTTCATCCGCCAGATAATCGGCTGGCGTGAATTCATGCGCGGGGTCTACTGGGCCCAGATGCCGGCTTACGCGACGATGAACGTACTCGAACACCATCGCCCCCTGCCCGGCTTTTACTGGACCGGCGACACCCAGATGAGCTGTCTTCGACACGCCATTACCCAGTCACTGGAAACTGCATACGCTCACCATATCCAGCGTCTGATGGTAACCGGCAATTTCGCCCTGCTGGCCGGAATCGATCCCGACGCGGTGGACAACTGGTATCTCGGCATCTATATCGATGCGATCCAGTGGGTGGAGATTACCAATACGAGAGGTATGAGCCAGTTTGCCGACGGCGGCGTCATCGCCACCAAACCGTATGTGTCCTCAGCCAATTACATCAATAAGATGAGCAACTACTGCAGTTCATGTCATTACGATCATAAACAGAAGCACACAAAAGATTCTTGCCCGTTCAACTCGCTGTACTGGTATTTTCTGCTCAGCCACAAGACTTTTTTTGCCGCCAATCACCGCATGCGGATGATGTACAGTCGACTGGAGGCGATGAGTTCCCAGGAAAGATCGAAGCTTGTCAATAGGGCAAAGGACTGTCTCGACAATCTCGATGCCCTTTAATCGCCCGGCGATGCCGTCACACTGCTGGTTGATGGTTTCTTTTTAACAATTATGGAATCGACCCACCTTATCTGGCACTGGAAATTATTCGATCTTGCCGCCCCTCTGCACTTCCTGGAAAATATCGGGATTCATCCCGAACGTATCAGCGGGTTGCTCTGCATGCAACCGTTCGGCAGTCCGGATGAGTATGGGATAAGTTTTCTCGGTATCGACAGAATGTCCGAGGGTCGACTGCGCTTTTATCAGCACTGCCTGGATCTTCTCCTCCATCAGTATGATGAGAAAGGTCTGGAACTGAGGAGCAGCACACGTTCTTCGTCCGATTACCTGCGCTCTCTAGGTGACTCATCAGAAACCTATGTGGTCTGGTACAGTGATCAGCCCGGCAGCGAGGAAACGTCCTTTATAGCCGGTCTTTCCAGCGCCCTGCCGGATAATGTCACTCTTCAACCGTTGCCCGCCAACACACTGCTCCAGCTTGACGAACTGCCCTTTGACCTGGCCTCGATGCCGGAAACCTTTACAAAATTCAGAAAAAAGGTCGAAAAACGAGGTTATTACAGCTTTACGTTCAGCAGTCAGGATGCGGACTACCGCACCGCTTACTCGCCGGGGCGTCGACAACTCCAGGACTATCTCTTCAATGAAAGGGGCATTCTCACCTACAAAGAGACCAGGAACGGACTCGGCCCCGGCGGCTATTCGAGCCGCCTGTCCAAATGGCTTGCCGTTGGTGCAATAAGTGGTGCGGAGGTGGGAAATGCAATTTTACAATTCGAACAGACAGTTGAAAAAAACGAATCTACCTATTGGCTGCTCTTCGAACTCCTATGGCGAGACTTTTTCCATTTTCTCAACCGCAAGGTTGGTGTTCGCACCTTCGCACCTAGTGGTTTCCTGGGCCGCCGCAGCCCTGGATTGCAGGATTCGCTGCCATGGCAATTCTGTTCATCGAATAAACACATGCGTTTTGACAAGCGTGACAGGGGGCTGCTCACTACCTATTGGCAACGGTTCCGTAACTGGGCGAAGGGGCAGACCGGAGAAGACTTCGTCGACACCATGATGCGTGAGATTTACTTTACCGGTGAATTGAGCAATCGAGGCCGTCAATGCGCCGCCAGCTATCTCATCCACGACCTGCATCTGCCCTGGTGGTGGGGAGCCCAGTGGTTCGAGCATCTCCTGCTCGATTTTGACGTCTCATCAAACTGGGGCAACTGGGCCTATATCGCCGGGGTCGGTGCTGATCCCCGGCCAGTGCGTAAATTCAACATGGTTGTTCAGGCGGAGCGGTACGACCCAGACGGAAGCTACAGAAAATGGGGTAAGGCACAAGGGTGGAGAGTCCCTGAAGAGGCACTGCCCATAGAATTTCCAGGTGAGTTTTATTAGTGGAAAAATCTTCTGAAGGTTTTTTCCGCGCTGATCTCCCACTCAATATTCGAGGATCAGATTTTGCGCATAACCCGTGCGGCAACTAATCCTTGCGTGGCACCCTCACCACCTTATGCTCCGCAACCGCGTAGCAGTGGCTGCGTGAATCCGCTTCAACCCTGGTCACCCCGGTGAACGAACCAAAAGCCGGCAGTATTCCTCCATGCTCGGTAAAATAAAAGCAGGGCAAACGCAGCGCCGCTCCGCGCGTCCCCTCCTTCAGCAGGACGCCGGGGTGCAAATGACCAGCCAACCAGTAATCCGCGGATATGTGAGCCGCGGGATAGTGGCGCAATACAAACGGGTCCATTCGTCTCGGTTCTTTATGCACTTTAATGTTCCAGCCCTCGGGCAGCTCCCCGCTCCAGCGGTCATGACTTCCGCCAATCAAGTCGATGTCGAGTTCCGGACAGCGATTTCGCCAGGCCGTCATCACTTCAGCGAACGCCTCTACTGCACCGGCGCCATGGAAAAGGTCACCGAGCACCACCAGACGA
Organism: uncultured Desulfofustis sp.; assembly: GCA_965601575.1. Classification (GTDB taxonomy): domain Bacteria; phylum Desulfobacterota; class Desulfobulbia; order Desulfobulbales; family Desulfocapsaceae; genus JABDQA01. The sequence goes on from CBFCWR010000303.1 coordinate 3,089, forward strand.
GTTGCCCCGGTGCGGGTAAGCGCCTGATCCAAGCGGTCAAGGGTCTCCACGCTTGGCCCCTCGGGAAGTGGTATTCCGGCTGAGCGGAAGGTCCCTTCTTTGCCCAGGTGCAAATCAGCAGCAATGAGAATCTTCTTCTCCCGCCAGAAAACACACCGTTCCGGCATGAGCTTCAGCGTCTGGCCGCATTGTTCATGATCTGTATCTATTCTGGGATCCATCGGCATCGATCACTGCATCACTGTCTTATCTGCCTGCTTTTCCAGGGCTGCCAGCAGTCGATGCAGGCGATCCTGGAGTTTTTCAGACGTCAGTTTTTCTCTGAGCCGATCAACCATGAGTGGAAAGGCAAGAGGCGTGGTACGCTCCGGCCGGGTTATCTTGATCGCGGCAGCCTGCATCTTTTTCAATGTGGCAAAAAGCCTGGTGCGCTCGAGCTGACGTTCCAGAACTTCTTCCTGAGCCTGCCTGAACAAGGGATTTTCCGGATCATAGCGCTGGAACACGTCGAAAATGAGCGAGCTGGTAGCCTGGATCTGACGGGCCGTTTTTCCTTTTCCCGGGTACCCCTGAAAGACCAAGCCGGCTATCCTGGCAATTTCACGGAAACGATTTTTAGCCAGCTCGGCACTGTTCAGGCTCGCCATGATGTCTTCGCCAAGGTTATCGGTACCAAAGAGATCGTTCTTCAGTGCTTCTTCAAAAGGGGGAACTTCGCGACTGAGCAGTTCAAAGCCGTAATCGTTAACCGCCCAGGTAAAGGTCAGTGGTTTCAAAGTAGCAAGCCGATAGGCCAGCAATGCTGCCAGCCCCTCATGAACTAAACGGCCGGCAAACGGGTAGATATACAGGTGAGCGCCCTCCCTTGAATCGATACGCTCTATCAGCAATTCCCCATTTTGAGGCACCGCCGACCAGGCTTCCTGCAGTGCCCGAATCGGACGAACGAAGTGCATCTCCTGGTCCTTGAA
>CBFCWR010000304.1:0-4020 GCA_965601575.1 uncultured Desulfofustis sp.
ATCCTGAAGCACCGTAACCTCATCCATTTGAAACCAGGAGGGAGTGTCCGATGAAGAAACGTGTCCTATCGATTATTGCCGGAATTGCCGTTGCCACACTGTTTTTCTCTGGTGCACCGAGACTTTCAGTGGCTCAAACCATCGAGCTGACCTACGCCAATTTTTCCCCCCATTTCACATCCAGTCGAAACTGGCAGAAGAGTGGTGCCAGGAGGTCGAAAAGCGCACCGACGGCAAGGTCAAAATCAACTACTACCCAGGCGGAACCCTGACCAAGGCTCCCCAGACCTATGACAGTATTGAACAGGGTATTGCCGATATCGGCATGTCGGTGCTGGCCTACTCTCGGGGTCGCTTTCCGGTTCTCGGCGCGGTTGATCTGCCCATGGGTTATCCCAATGGGGTGAAAGCCACGGCCATTGCCAACGGGGTGCTTCAGCAGTTTAATCCGAAGGAGTTTAACACTACGCAAATCATGTTCCTCCACGCTCACGGCCCCGGGCTCATCCACACCAGGGATAAAGAAGTGAAGAGCCTGGAAGATTTGAAAGGTATGAAGATCAGGTCGACGGGAATGAGCGCCGTTTTGGCCAAAGCGCTCGGCGCCACCCCGGTAAGCATGGGCATGCCCGATGCTTATCAAAGCTTGCAGAAAGGCGTGGTTGACGGCTGTGCGCATCCGATGGAATCAAATAAGGGCTGGAAACTCGCCGAAGTCCTCGAGTATGTCGTGGATGAGAGTTCAGTGGCTTACACGACTACATTTTTCGTGGCCATGAACAAAGCCAAATGGCAGTCGCTGCCTGCCGAGGTTCAGGAAACCATAAACGAAATCAACGAAGAGTGGTCGGTCAAGCATGGCGAGGCCTGGGATTCCAGTGATACTGCCGGTAGAGAACTCTTTGGGGAGAAAGGAACGGTAGTCACTCTCAGCCCTGAGGAAACCAAACGTTGGCAGGAAGCGGTAAAGCCCGCCATCGAAAAATACTCCAGCGACCTCGACGAGAAGGGATTCAACGGCAAAGAGATCATCGATTATATCAGCTCGATGCTCAACTAATCCCCACCCGGATATCTGCCAACCGCACCAGGCCGGTGGTCAGCGTGTACGCGCTCATATCGCCGGCCTGATTTCCGCTGTCTCGCAAAATATTCCGCCAGTTCTGAGAATAAACTTGATGCAGGTTTTTTGGTCGCTACTGGATAAATCACACCGTTTCATGAGAGGCGTGGCCTCGGTGTGCCTGCTGGGCATGGCCCTGATCACCTGTACCGACGTCATTTTGCGATCAACAATCAACCAGCCGATTTTTGGTTCCGAGGAGATTGTCTCAATTTTCGCCATCATGACCATCGGCTTCGCCCTGCCCTTCGCCCACAGAAAAAATGCCCACGTCGGTGTAGAGTTTTTCTATCGGCTGTTGACCGCCAGAAACCGAAAGCGGATCAAGGTGTGCACCGATCTCGTCTCCTTCTTTCTCTTTCTCGTGCTGGGCTGGCAGATGTTCGGCTATGGGCTTGACACCCAGAACAGCGGGGCCCTGTCGATGAACCTCGAACTGCCCATGTACTGGTTTGTCTACGTGCTGTCCTTCTGCCTGTTCATCGTTGCCTTTTGTATGCTGCAGGATATCCTGCTTTCTCTGCGGGGGGACGATAAGAAGAAATGAGTCCGTCAACCGTCGGCATCATCGGTATTTTAATTATGCTGGTCATTTTCGTGACCAGAATGCCGGTTGCCTATGTGATGACCCTGGTCGGTCTTGGAGGATTCAGCTACCTTATCTCCCTCGAGGCGGGGCTGAACCTGTTGCCCCGGGTTTTCTTCGATACCTTCTCATCCTACGAGTTGACCACCATTCCTCTGTTTGTGCTCATGGGTCAGCTGGCTTTCAACAGCGGCATCAGCAGACGGCTCTACAATACCGCTTACACGTTTCTGGGCAATACCAGGGGCGGACTCGCCATGGCAACGGTGTCGGCCTGTACTGCCTTTGGTGCGGTCTGCGGGTCAAGCCCGGCAACGGCTGCCACCATGGCTACCGTCGGTATCCCGGAAATGAAACGGTTCAACTACTCCAGTGAACTGGCCGCCGGATCGGTGGCCTCGGGAGGCGGTCTCGGCATGATCATGCCCCCCAGCGTGGTGCTGATAATTTACGGCATCCTCACCGAGCAATCGATTGGTGCGCTGTTCGTCTCGGGTATTTTTCCCGCGATTATGCTGACCGCTCTGTTTATCCTGTCGATCTACGTGACCTGTCTGTTAAACCCGGATAAGGGTCCCAGGGGGGAGCGTTTCTCGTTCGTCCAGAGGATCAGATCGTTGGCGGGACTGGCAGATACGGTGTTTATCTTCGCTTTTGTGACCGCCGGGTTGTTTTTCGGTTTTTTTACCCCGACCGAATCAGCCGCGGTCGGGGTGCTTGCCATTCTGCTGGTCTCTTTGTTGCGCAGGCAACTGAGCTGGAAGGCGTTCGTCAAATCACTGAACGAGACCCTGCAGACCTCCTGCATGATTCTCTTCCTGGTCGCGGGTGCGGTCGTTTTCGGCAAGTTTCTGGCCGTTACCCGCATACCCTTCGACCTGGCCGCCTGGGTCGGGGCATTCGATCTGCCGCCGTTTCTGATCATCTCCATCATTATCCTGATATATTTTCTGGGCGGCTGTTTCATGGATTCACTCGGGCTGATCATGCTGACCATCCCGATCTTTTTCCCGATCATCACCAACCTGGGCTATGATCCTCTCTGGTTCGGGATCATCATAGTTCTGGTCACCGAGATGGGCGTAATTACCCCCCCGGTGGGCATCAATGTCTATGTGGTGTACGGCGTCGCCCAGAACATGATGACCGGCATTACCCTGGAATCGGTGTTCAAAGGCATCGTACCCTTTCTGTTTGCCGTCATCGCCGGAATTATCATCCTGATGATCTTTCCGCAGATTGTTCTCTTCCTTCCGAACCTGGTCTACTGAGCCAGCTTCCGGTGGTGATTTATTCACATCCCGCAAGCAGCGCAAAGATCAATCCCGGACAGGCTGTCTGAAATCGCACGACCAGCCATGGACATCCGAGTAGTTAATCGATTCGAGCTGGGAAAAACCGGATAGACCGTCTGATTCGACAATCAGGGAGGCGTGTTCTTCTATTTCCAGGGCCCTTGGCTTGATCTCGACAGCGGCGGACTTGATGAGCACCAGCAGCCCGGGCTGCACATACTTCCAGAGGCTGCTGGACTCGCAGACAATGGGAGCAGACTCGGGTATGAGGTGCTGAAATTGCTCAAATCCGGCTCGGATCTGCTCATCGTCGCCCTGCAGGTAATAGACCTTTTTGGCGCCGGCCTGCAGCATGCGGGAGGTGTCATTGTCGAGACCAGCACGGGTCTCTTCAAAAAGACAGATACCTGCCGGCAGGGTTGAATGATCACCGTGGTAGATGGCCTCGTCTGGATGAATAGCCGATACTTTGAGTCCGAAAACCTCTTTTTGATCGGCAAACCGAGCGATGAGCCTGCAGACAAATTCGGTTTTACCCACGTTTCTTCCGGCCCCGGCAACAATCAGCAGGTTTGTCAATTTTCCCATGGCCATGTCTTTCCGCTCTCCTCCGTCTGCCGCATAAAACTCAATGGGTGGATCATTTAGATTCGCGTTAATAATTATACTGATTGTTATTCTCACACAACTATTCTAAAAAAAGATTGACTCGGGGTCTTTACCCAGATCGGTTTAGTCGGGTTAGCGACAACTTTTTTCGATCATGGTGCACAGCAGATTTTAACTGAAGCGCAATCCTAAAGGCTATGATATCTGTCATCGAAGCCCAACGCATTCTGCATGAAAACCTGCCCCCACCTCAACGGGTTACAATCCCCATAGAAGAGGCTTTTGGCTTATACCTGTTCGAGGATATCAAAGCTCCTGATTCCTCTCCTCGTTACACCAATTCTGCTATGGACGGCTATGCAGTGAGGTGGGAGGATTGTGCTGAGGCCAGCGTCGATACTCCCGTC
>CBFCWR010000305.1:0-4004 GCA_965601575.1 uncultured Desulfofustis sp.
GGACAGAAATAATTTCTGCCCCGCCGGGATAAAATTTCGAGCATAACGCAGAGTTCGGGCGAAAAGATCGTTTTGCAAATGGCTCAAGATAATAATATTAATGGCTTATTTGGGTCTCTATGGGCCTTTTTAGTAAGCTTTTTGAAATCATCGATGCAACACAAGATATGAGGTAAAAGAACAAAGCCCCCCGTGGCGGAAAACAGGTGCTGCCTTTTTCCTCCCGATACTACAAAGGTGGCTGCAAGAATGTAATGTCCGCTGGGCTTATTCGTCGACTGGCAGGGTATCTGAAATTCGCAACGGCAGGATCGGTATAAGCGAATCGGATCGAAGGGTGGAGGGCAGAAATTCAGGCTCTGATCTGCTCTTCAACCAGCATTTTGTCGATAAAATCGAGAACAAACCGCCGCTGTGCATCGGTGGCGTGGGCGATACACGTGCAGTGCAGGTTTGTCTTGGAACGTACCAGAAGCTCGAAACAGACTCGCTTCTCATCAATTTCCACCGCCAGGTAAAAGGGACCGCACTGGTCATGGCCGCGCTGTGCTTCGGCCAACAGATCATCGGGCAGTTCGATCCAGAATATACCGGCCATCGGTCCCGGTGCGAGGGTTCTTTTCAGGTAGGATTCAAGGTTGTCTCTTTCGAGAATCGATAACTCATCTATGACAAATTGTCTCATCGCGGTAACAGAATAATGAGGATTATTTAAATATCGAGGAAGGTGGTGTCGCTGTTCAGCACTTCGCAGCCGTCTTCACGGACCACCGCCAGATTTTCCAAACGGACACCACCCCAGCCTGAAATGTATATACCCGGTTCGATAGTAACGATCATTCCTGGTCTGAGCTTTCGGCGGCTTCTGAACGACAGGCTCGGCGCTTCATGGACGGCGAGGCCGACTCCGTGGCCCAGGGCATGCCCGAAGTGCTTACCGTAGCCATTGTCGGCGATCACTTTTCTGGCGGCTCGGTCCACCTCTCTCATCTGCCTGCCTGGTTTCACTGCTTCAATACCGGCGAGTTGTGCCTGGCGCACTATTCTATGGATGCGCGTGTAGGTCTTGTCAGGGGTACCCAGCACGAAATTTCTTGTCATGTCGCTGCAGTAGCCATCAAGAACCAGCCCCATGTCAATGGTGATGCCCTGATTTTTCCCAATGACCTTATCCGTCGGCACCGCATGGGGCAGGGCGCCGTTCTTGCCGGAGGCGACGATGGTGCTGAAACTTGGTCCTTCAGCCCCCAATTGGCGCATTCTCGATTCAATGGCTGCGGCAGTCTCTATTTCAGTCATGTCGTCGCTGAGACTGTCATAGATTTGGCTGAACACCGCTTCGTTCAGAGCGGTGGAGCGACGCAACAGTTCGATTTCCTGCTGGCTTTTAATAAGCCGCTGCTGCTCGACGAAATCAGTAACCGGCACCAGGTCGATCTTATGCTTCTCTGCCATGGTCGCCAGCTTGACACTGAAGCTGTGCAGGGTGTAATGGCTCTCGAAGGCGAATCTGCGGATGGTTTTCTCTCTAAGCAGATCATTGAGCAGGGCGAGCACTCCTTTCTGGTAGAGGGTGACCGCTAGAGAGGTTTCTTCCTCGGCCTGCAGCTGATAACGGAAATCAGTGAGCAACTGAGCGCGACCACGGGCGGGGATGAAGAGCAAGCCCGAAGTTTCATTAATACCGTGATCAGGCGCCCGGTAGCCGCTGAGGTAGCGCCTGTTCTCGGGACGGCTGATGAGGATCGCATCGATCCTCTTTCTTTTCAGACGATTCCTGAGTCGCGTGATACGTTCGTCATAGTCGATACTCAGCGCCGTTGTCGATCCTGGCGCCATATCAGATTCCGAAACGCTGTCCGATCAACTCTTTGCGCTGATCCAGGGCATCGTTGTATTGGCTGTTCAACTCAGCCGAGGCACGCGTCCACTCTTCCTGATATTGAGGGTGCATGGTCGGATTCAATGCCATCTCGTCGCTGACCGTCATACCCTGCTGCTGGAGTTGCATTTTGAGCTGGTTAAGGATTGATTCGTCAAATTGCTGCTTGACCTGCTCGCGATGTTGACCATACTGCTCGAGAATCTGTTTGAGTTCCGAACAGAGGGTGGCGATATCCGATGAGTTGCCGCTGAGTTCCTGAAGTCCCACGAGGCTGTGGAGGCTCTGCTCGGAAATCTGATCATCGCGAGGCAATACGATGTTTCTCAGCAGGGTGCGTGCCATCCCGCCCCGAACAGCCATCTGTTCTTCGGGTGCTTTACTTTTGAGCTGCTCCAGCAGATTGGTTCCGTCGCCGTTAAGATAGGCTGCGGCGAGCCGCATCCCCTCATTGAGGTGGTTGTCGTCGGCGGATGTCTCTTCTGCTTCAGCGGCCATTCGGGCCGCTCTTTCCATGACCATGTCCATGGTACTTTTTATTTCTGCCATGATGTCTGACTCTCTGTAGAGGTTTTCCTGATATGACTAAAATAAGACCGAATGTACTCCAGGATAATGGCGACCGTAAATAAAAAAAGGATGTATCATTTCCTGCTCAGACGGGCGCAGAAAAAGCCGTCTATGGTGGTGTCGGGCAGCGGCGCGAGATAGCCGTCCCGGATTAATCCATTGCATGACGAAGGCAGATAAGCGGTGCAATCCGTCTGGGTGAATTCACTGTGTTCGCTTAGAAATCTCTCGACCAGACCGCTGTTTTCCTCTGGTTCTATTGAACAGGTGGCATATACCAGGACACCCTTCTCGGCAACAAGTGTTGCTGCCAGGTTCAACAGCTCCAGCTGTCTGCTCACCAGACCCTGAATTTCCTGTTCCCGCCGGTTCCAGCGAATATCAGGGTGCCTGCCGATCACCCCTGTTCCTGAGCAGGGTGCATCGATGATGATACGGTCGAAAGCTGTGTGGCAAGATGTGGCGAATTCCTGCAGAGTCTTGTGCTGTAGATCCACCGGACAACCCTGTTTCTGGTGCTGCAGATTCTGCTTCAGTAAGTGGAATCGACGTATATCGGGTTCCACTGCAGTGAGCCTGCAGGTTTTTTCATCAAGCAGCAACCGTAAATGGGTCGTCTTGCCGCCCACCCCGGCACACCCATCCAGGCATGAAAGTCCGGTTGAAAATGGGCCCAGCAGCATTGAGGCGAGTTGGGAAGCTTGATCCTGTACCTGTACCGTGCCCTGATCGATTCCTCTTATTTCATCTATTCTGCCACGGTAGTCGTAGACCAGAAGCGCGTGTGGTGCATAACTGCCGTTGTGTGCTTCAATACACTGGTCTTGAAAATATTCACGCAGCTCCGTCCGAAGCTCAGCAGAATCGACTCTGAGACAGAGCAGGGGTTCTTCGTTGTTGTGCTGGCAGATTTTTCGCATGTCCTCGCTGCCGAAGTTTTTCAGCCAGCGGTTCGTCAACCAGATCGGGTGGTTGAGCGGCGGGTGACCATGTTCATCCGGATCTTCTGGTCTCGGCAGCTTATCCTTCTGCCGAATCGACTCTCGCAACACGCCGTTGACGAAGCCCTGTACCCGGGGGGGCATATTCCTTGCTTTTACCGCAGTTACCGTTTCATTTACCGCCGCTGAGGGGGGAATCCTGTCGAGAAAAAATATCTGGAAGAGGCCGCAGCGCAGCGCCTGATGCACATAGGGCTTCATTTTTCCCAACGGTTGACGGCAGAGACGCTCGAGCAGTCTGTCCAGATAGTCTCGATTCCTGAGAACTCCGTATACTATCTTCATTACCAGCTGCCTGTCTTTGCGTTCGAGCGAGGCCTGTTGCTCCACCCTGTCGAAAATCGCTGACACCGGCTCCCTGGTCTTTTCGAGTTCGCAGAGGATTTTTATGGCCGCACCGCGGGGAGTCATTTTCATGGGGATGACTTTGACAAAATTGAGACCGGGATGGGCCCCAGGCTCTTAGAAATAACCCAGCCTGATTGATCATCAATCAAGACGTTGATGAGCCAGTATAATCATCATTGACAGGGAGAGCGAGCAATCAGATG
>CBFCWR010000306.1:0-3996 GCA_965601575.1 uncultured Desulfofustis sp.
GATTGAGAGGCCATCACATGATTCTTCCTGAAGCACTTTTTTTCGACATGGACGGGGTAATTATCGACACCGAGAAAGACGGGCATCGGGTTGCCTTCAACGCCGCCTTCAAAGATTTTGAATTCCCCGTCTCCTGGGATGTCGATTATTATGGAGAACTACTCAAGATTTCCGGAGGTAAAGAACGAATGAGACACCACCTCCACACCAAGGGGTTCGGCAGGGCCGTGCACCCTGATGCGGTGGATGATTTGATCATAAAACTGCATAAGCGTAAAACTGAGATTTTCATCAATCTCATCGAAGGGGGAACCCTGCAACTCAGGCCCGGCATTCACCGGCTCATGAAAGAAGCAAATGACCTCGGTGTGCCAATCTGCATCTGTACCACCGCAACGCAAAAATCTGCCGAGGCCGTGGCATCCCACTCGCTGCCGGATATCAAATTCAGTGAAATCCTGGCCGGTGATATCGTTGCCAGGAAAAAACCGGCTCCAGACATCTATGAGCTGGCTCTTGAGAAAACCGGAAAGGAGCCGTCCCGGTGCATAGTCGTCGAAGACTCGAGAAACGGAATGCTGGCTGGACATGCTGCCGGGATTTCCGTAGTGGTAACCACCAGCATATACACCAAGAATGAAGAGTTTGACAAAGCCGCACTGGTGGTCAGCTGCCTTGGCGACGAAGATGGTGAACGGGGAATACTCATCGCCGGTTCGCACCTGCAGGGATATGACGGGGTTCTGTCCCTGCCGATGCTCGGCTCATTGATCTGAGCAGTTCCGGGCCAGAATGCCCGAATCCTTCCGAACAAAGGATAGTGAAGAAATTGTTTCATAAGATTTCACCCTTGGTACAGTGGCAGTGACGCCCGCTTCGATTTTATGTGTTCTCGATCGATAGTCGAGTTCATCAGATCGATGGCACCACATTATTCCTCTTAGAAAGATCAACCAAATTCATGGATACCAAAACCGCCCGCCGGATATTTGCCCGGGACCGCTATGCCGAACTCTCCTCTATTGAGATCGTCGAAACCGCTAAAGGGTACTGCAAGGCCCGCATGCAGATCGAGGACAAGCATCTCAATTCGGTGGATGTGGTACATGGCGGCGCTCTGTTTACCCTTGCCGACCTGGCCTTTGCGGTGGCCTCCAACAGTCACGGGCAGGTTGCCCTGGCAATCAATGCCAATATTACCTATCTGCAGGCCGCGCAATCAGGCATTCTTTATGCGGTCGCCACCGAAGTGGAGCAACCCAGAAAACTTGGAGCCTACGAGGTGGTTATCAGCGATGAGAAAGGCCGGACCATCGCCACCTTCAACGGCATGGTCTACCGCAAGAGCCAGCGCATCAAAGATCTTGATTGAGGATTGACGGACAGGGTATTTCTCGTGGAACGAGTCTGTTCCCTCCCCCCAAAATTCTCCGAGGGGATTTATTTTTTCCTGTAAATCTTAAGCTTTTTGATCTATATCAAGGAACGAGTTTGGATGATCCTGTTTTATGAAGGTAAAGAAGCGAGTCGATTGTGAAATCTGCTCAACGTGTGTACGACCGACAACAAGAGGCCCCATGCAGGTTATAAAGCTGGACCAAACCAACGAGTTCACCCCGGGCCAGATGGCCCGTTTCTTTCTGGTCGAAGATTCCCCGTATTTCAAGATTATCAACTTCAACCTCGATGCCGGGGTCACTTTCCCAGTTCACTCACACGACCTTGACGGCGAGTTGTCAATTCTGGTACTTGAAGGGGAAGGTTTTTTCCTTGGCGAAAACGACATGGAAATCCAGGCTCGGAAAGGTGACATCCTCCGCTCTGAGATCAGGGAGCCCCACGGGGTTAGAGCTACGTCGAAAATGAGAATTTTGGTGACAATTGCACCACCAATTTAGCGGGTTGTTCGTCAAACGACCCAATATTACAACCACAACAGGAGGGTATTATGGCCGCACAGGTAATTATCGATGTAGAAGAATGTATCAGTTGCGAATCATGTGTTGAGCTCTGTCCATCGGTGTTCGGGTGGGACGAGGACAGCGAAAAGGCGTTTGTAATCGATGGTGCGGATGCAAATGAAGACTGCATAGAAGAAGCGGTCGCTTCATGCCCCGCCGAATGTATCGAAGTAGAGTAAGAGAGCAGCCCGGCTATCGTCTGTCAGGCGGCGCGGATTCTGATTGCAGGACCGAGCCCCTGAACCAGGAGAAATAGATGCCGGTGCTGCACAGCACCGCGGATATGGTAAAGATGATACGGGTGCTGCGCAGGAAAAGGTCATACCTGTCGGGCGTGATTACTTCACGCCCGACTATCAGAGCAAGTACCACCGTGGCAATTGCCATGCTCGCCATTTGTCCCAGCAACCGCATGGTTGACACCGTCCCCGAGGCAAGCCCGTAGTATCTGGGCTGCACTGTCCCCATTATGGCAATCATATTGGGGGAGCTGAACAGGGCGAAGCCGGTTCCCATGAAAAACAGATTGGCAATGATCAGATAGATGCTGGTCCCTTGGTCTATCTGCGAGAATAACAGCACCCCGATAACCGTACAGGTCATTCCGGTGGTCGCCAGCAGGCGGGGTTCGATGCGGTCGGCCAGTTTGCCCGTAATCGGCGAGAGGATCGCCATCATCACCGGCTGTACCATCAGGACCATGCCCGCGGTCTGGGGCTCCAGCCCCTTGATATACTGCAGGTAAAGACTCATCAGGAAGGTCACCGAAAAGGTGGTGGAATAGTTCAACAGGGCCGCCATGCTGGAAAAGGTGAACGGTTTGTTGACGGTAAAAAGGGTCACGTCGAAGACCGGGAACCGAGCCTTGAGCTGGTAGCGAAAGAAGATTACAAGCAGGACAGCGCCGGCGCCCACCAATACCACGCCCAATTGTTCAGGCAGCCTCGTAGCCCCATATACAAGCGCCAATATTGAAATGCCATAAAGCAGACAGCCGCCGATATCGAGTTTCTGTTCCGGTTCACCTCGCCACTCTCCTTTGAGATAGTGAAACGTAATGAGCAGCGAAAAGAGCCCGAAGGGCAGCATGAGCATGAAAATGGAACGCCAGCCCAGGTGGTGGGTCATGAGACCGCCCAGAAAGGGTCCGGTCGAGAGCCCCACATACACCGCAGAGGCATAGAGGCCGATGGCCCTGCCGCGCCGATGGGGTGGGAAAATCGAAGTAAGGATAGCCATTCCGGTGGTAACGAACATCGAGGCGCCCAGCCCCTGGATTACCCTGAACAGGATCAGCATCACGGCCGAATCGACGAAGGCCGCAATAAACGAGCCCACCGTGTACACGGCAAGCCCCATGGCAAAGATCTTTTTCCTGCCGTGGATATCGGCGATCTTGCCGGCCGGCACCAGTCCCACGGCCACAGCCAGCAGGTAGGCGGTGGCGATCCAGCTGAGTTGCACCGCATCCATCTGGAGCTCCGCCTGAATTTTTGGCAGGGCAACATTCACCGATGACATCATGAAAGGTCCCATGAACGATGTCAGGGTGGCGACGATCAGCGCCGATCGTTCGAGTGGGCGATTTTCTTCAGGTCTGTCTTCGGGATGCATTTTATAATTCCCATGTCAGGTCTATGATCAGGGCCTCGTTGGCAGGCTTCCTGCCTGTGGATCAAATCATTTAACCAGCGGCACCGAGGTGGTTCAAGCAAAAACATCGTGTAGCAGCGCTGAGTTCGTGGCCGGTTGGATCATCGCCATGCGGATCTGACGGATACCAGGAAAATAGTACTCTACAGCAAAGATTCTTGACAAGGTGCAAACGATATGTCATTGACTTCGTGCAATAAAATGAATTTATCCTGAGGCGTCCGTAACCTCATCCATTTGAAACCAAGAGGGAGTGTCCGATGAACAAACGTGTCCTATCGATTATTGCCGGAATCGCCGTTGCCACACTGTTTTTCTCTGGAGCACCGAGAATTTCAGTTGCTCAACCCATCGAGCTGACCTATGCCAACTTTTTCCCTCC
>CBFCWR010000307.1:0-3995 GCA_965601575.1 uncultured Desulfofustis sp.
AGGAGGAACCACCAACACACGGGATCAGCTATGTCAGGACATTCTAAATGGTCAACCATTAAAAGAAAAAAAGGGGCGAACGACGCCAAACGCGGCAAGATTTTCTCCAAGCTCATCAAAGAGATCTCCATATCCGCCAGGCAGGGGGGCGGCGACCCGGATGGCAATCCGAGGCTGAGATCGGCCATCGCCGCGGCCAAGGCCGAAAATATGCCCAAGGACAATATCGAACGGGCCATTGCCAAAGGGTCCGGCGGTGGCGATGGCGACGCCTATGAGGAGATTCTCTACGAGGGGTACGGACCCGGTGGTGTGGCGGTGCTGGTGGAGTGCATGACCGACAACCGCAACCGGACGGTGGCCGATGTCAGGCACTATTTCGCCAAGAGCAACGGCAACCTCGGTGAAAACGGCTGTGTGGCCTGGATGTTCGACAAGAAGGGCCAGATCCTGGTGGACAAGGAAAAGATCTCCGAAGAGGAGTTGATGGACAAGGCGCTGGAAGCCGGGGCTGATGACGTGATCGAGGACGAAAACGAATTTCAGGTGCTGACCAGCGTCGATGAATTCAACGATGTGCGGGACGGCCTCGAGGAGCAGGGAGTTGAATTTCTGGAAGCGTCCATTTCGATGATTCCCCAGAACACGATCGAGGTGGAAGACGAAAAAGTTGCCGGGGCTCTTTTGAAACTTCTGGAAAATTTAGAAGACCACGACGATGTCCAGAAGGTGCACGCCAACTTCGACATCGACCAGGATCTTATGGAAAAGCTGTCCTAGCCCACGTGAATGGAGCGGATCCTCGGCATCGATCCCGGGTCAAGGGCCACCGGATACGGGGTGGTGGAATCCGACCGCGGCGTCCTCAGGTTCGTTGCCTGCGGGGTGGTCAAGACGACGACCACCATGCCGTTCAATTATCGGCTCAACCAGATTTTTTCCGGCATCAACGAAGTGATTCAGCTGCATGGTCCCACCGAGGCCGCAATCGAGGAAGTATTTCTGGCCACCAACCCGGGGTCGGCGCTGAAACTTGGCCAGGCGCGCGGCGCCGCAGTGGTGGCAGTCATGCAGAACAATCTGGAGGTGGCCGACTACAGCGCCAAACAGATTAAACAGGCAGTAGTCGGCTACGGCCAAGCCGGCAAGGGGCAGATCCAGCACATGGTTCGGGTTCTGCTTGGTCTCAACAAGGCGCCAAGCAGTGATGCGGCGGATGCGCTGGCAGTGGCCATCTGTCACCTCAACCAGCTTCGCATCTGAGCTCTCCCACAGGGATAGAAATGATTGCAACGTTAACCGGAAAAGTTTTAATCAGAGGGTTGGACCGGGCCGTCATCGACGTCGCCGGAGTCGGCTATGAAGTCTTCCTGACCACCGACGGTCTCACCAGGCTTCCCGATTCATCCGACGAGGTCTTTCTGCATATTTCGACCCAGGTGAGAGAAGACGCCATCGTGCTCTATGGATTTCTCGACAGCGAGGAGAAGGAAATGTTTCTCCTCCTGACCTCGGTTTCCGGCATTGGTCCCAAACTCGGGCTGGCGGCGCTCTCCGGGATGCGGGTGGCGGAGCTGTGCCGGGCTATTGCGGCACGGGACATCAAGTTGTTGAGTTCACTGCAGGGAGTGGGCAAGAAGACAGCTGAACGGATCTGTGTCGAACTCAAAGACAAGGTCGGGGAGTTGGCTGCCGGCGGGGTCGACCTGGTGGAGACTTCCGGTGAAAGCGGTCCCGGTGCTTCATCGACGGTGGCCGATGTGCTTTCCGCCCTGGGCAACCTCGGCTATTCCGATCCGGTCAGCCGCAAATCGCTTACCTCGGTGAAACGGCGCCTTGGTGATGAAACCTTTTATGCGCTGTCCGTTGAAGATCTCATCAGAGAATGTCTCAGGAGTCTGGCATGAATTACGAAGAAGAACTGTTTGGCGACGAGAGACTGGTGGATCCTACCCCGATCGGACGCGACCATATCCAGGCCAACGACCTCAGACCCAAGACAATGGCCGATTACATCGGCCAGGAACAGGTAAGAAAGAGGCTGAGCGTCTCCATCGGCGCCGCCAAGAAAAGGGGAGAGCCGCTCGACCATCTGCTCTTTCACGGTTTCCCGGGGTTGGGCAAAACCACGCTGTCGCAGATCATTGCCAATGAAATGGGCACCGGCATCAAGCCGACGTCCGGACCGGTCATCGAAAAACAGGGGGATCTGGCCGCCATCCTGACCAGTCTGCAAGAGGGGGACATTCTCTTCATCGATGAAATCCACCGTCTGAACCACGTGGTCGAAGAGATTCTCTACCCGGCCATGGAGGATTTTCAGCTCGATCTGATTATCGGCCAGGGACCGGGCGCCCGTTCCATCAAGATGGAGTTGCCCCGTTTCACCCTAATTGGCGCGACGACCCGCACCGGACTTTTGACCCCGCCGCTCAGAGACCGGTTTGGCGATATCCTGCGGCTCGAATTCTACTCGCCCGAGGAACTGGTGATCATCGTCCGGCGCTCGGCCAGGATTCTGGGCCTGGAGATCAACGAGGAGGGGGCTCTCGAACTGGGCCGGCGTTCCCGCGGTACTCCGCGTATCGCCAACCGGCTGTTGCGCCGGGTAAGGGATTTTGCCGAGGTCAAAGGCCATCAAATCGTTGATCGCAGCGTCGCCGATGCCGCCCTTGAACTGCTCAATGTTGATGAATTCGGCCTCGATGACATGGATCGCACGATCATGCTCACCGTGATCGACAAATTCAGCGGCGGCCCCATCGGACTTGAAACCCTCGCCACTTCGGTCTGCGAAGAGAAAACCACCCTCGAGGACGTGTATGAACCGTATCTCATCCAATCGGGCTTTCTGAGCCGAACCCAGCGCGGTCGGGTGGCCACCGTCAAGGCCTTCGAACACTTTGGCCGCAAACCGCCCAGGCCCGATTCGATCCAACCCTCGTTATTTGATTCCGAAGATTGAACTCTGAAGAGTGGGCGTGGGGGTGGGTACCTGCCTCGATGGATCCCAGCCAATTTTCAATCTCACCCCTCACTACACCCTGCTGACCGGGTCCTGACACTCCCCTTGGGTCCTGCGCTACGGTTCTAATCTGTTCCTCCACCGGTTCTTCACCGCTCATCCACTTTCCACCACCCCGCTAAAATCGATATTAGTGCAGCTTTTTATGATTTTTTTATAAATCTATAGATATCAATACTATACAAGTATTTGTCAGGCCTGGGTTAATCACCTGAGTTTTGCGCATACGTTTATTTTCCACACTCTGTAGTACCATTAATACCCTTGTCTACTACATATGGTGTTTTGCTAAGTATGACAAATTAAAGGTTATTATCCTGAATTTACGCATCTTTTTCCTTGACTTGCACTATTTATTCGGGATAAAAAGACTGGTAGTGGTGTATAGTGGATATAAAGCGGCATTAAATGGAGCAGAGTGGTGTTTCTGTGGTCAAGTCAGACATCATAGCCAGCAGGTTTCGATCCAGGTCTGAGCATACTCTCGATCCCAAGGGACGGCTGAATGTCCCGTCGAGATTCCGGGAAGTGCTCACCCACTATGGTTCGAACATCCTCATGGTTGCCCCGTGGGGGAAACATCTGCGGGCCTGGCCTGCTTCAGAGTGGCAGATCGTCGAGGACAAACTGCTCACCCAGGGCCGCGAAGAGAAAAATCTCTCCAGTTTCATCAGATACGTAGTCTCCGGAATCACCGAGTGCACAATTGACAAGCAGGGAAGACTGTTGATTCCGGTCAGTCTCAGATCCGAGGTGAACATCGACAAGGAGGTCGTATTAAACGGCATGCTTGAGTTTGTCGAGATCTGGGACAAGGAAGTCTGGCTGGCCGAGTACTGCAAAACCCGTGAGAACCTCGAGCAGTACAGCGACAGCCTGGCCAAACTCGGCATTCTTTAATGACCGAATCTTCCATGAGGGAGGTGCATCAGCCCGTCCTTCTCGAAGAAGCGGTTGGCATGCTGAAGGT
>CBFCWR010000308.1:0-3993 GCA_965601575.1 uncultured Desulfofustis sp.
TGCAAATCTACGCGCAGACCGGTTTCGAACTGCAGTGATCCCTGTGAGGCGACGGTTGCCTTCAGGCTGCCACTGGCCAGCGGAGATGAAAGAGTGAGCGATGATATTTCCAGACTATCCGTTCCGATCATAGAGGCGAATTCGACCGAGGTCTGCTCCAGGAAAGGACGATCGTCTCCCAGCGGACCACCTGAAAGCTCCAGGTTCTGAAGGTCGACTGAGCCGCTGATATTGATGCCATCGTTGAGGGAGCCAGCAAAAGAAACACTGCTCTCCAGTAGACCGCTGCCCGAGGGCAGAACGGCGAACAGAGCGGCCAGGTCGAGCAACTGGGAGATCTCCCAGCTTTGGATCTGGAGATTGCCGGACGGACGAATCGTTCCGGGCGTCGTGTTTACTCCCTGCAACATAATCTTCCCGTCGCCGGAAAGGCTGCCCGTACCATCGGGTGCAGCCAGATCAAGCGAATAGGAGATGTCATCCGTCAGAGAAGCAATGTCGATTTCCAGGTTGATGTTTCGCGCGACAGGTTCGACCTCGTTGGCACTGGTGATGACTCCAATCGAGCCCTCCTGGACGATCAGCAGCCCGCTGATTGGAGGCAGCGCCGGCGTCTGCTTCCCAGCCGGACCTCCATCTCCCGGTGCGGGCAGCTCACTTTCTTCCGCAGGTCGTTCATCCGGCGCCGGAGCCGGATCAGGGCTGGTTTCTTCGGGCGGCGGTGCGGGAAGCCGAAGCTGAATATCCGGTCTGACGACGGTCACCGTTCCCAGATCACCGCGATCCAGCAGGAAGGAAAACAATCCTTTGGAGACGGTTACCTCGGCGCTTTCCAGGCGCAGTCCCGCACCCTTATCCTGGTAGCTGATTCCGTCGATGTTCTGAGCCCCAAACCAGCTCAGGGACCACCCGTCGACCTGCACCTCACCGGGGATGTTCGGCGCCGCCATGCTCAGAACCCGTCCTTTGCCCCACTGACTCGACAGTAAGGTGGGCAGCAGAGCGATTACCAGAAGTACCAGGCCACACAGCGCACCTATTGCAATCAGCCAGCCGCCGCGTCTCTTTGGTCTCGATTCAGTCATTGATCTTTCCCCCATGTATCCCTTCAAGAAAACCCCTCACCGCATACCAGAAGTGGAGGCCTCGCGATTTCAATCCAGAGCTATAGCCTAAAATAACCAGGGTTGATCGGTAGACAATCCATAAGTTACGGCCCGGTCAGAAAAGGTTGCTTCCGCGTTGGAGATCGCTTCTGCACTTCTCGTATCGGTTAAAGATTGATCGCGGCCCAAAAAGAGGCACGGAATTGGCTCTGTCAATCAGCGCCGTCTAGTGACTGGCGGGCACCAGATCGGTTCCGGTATTGAGCAGAATATAGACCCCTATGCCGATCATGATGTAGGGGGCCATACGCGCTCCGTATTTTTTCAGGGGTGTTGAAAGTTGTGGAAAGATACACACATGACCGGACAGAAAACTGAGTGAGATTGCGGTTGCCAGATAACCGAGAATGAGGACCGCCACACCTGATGGTTGCGTCTCGGCAAACAGCGGTGCGAACACCGCGATGGTATCCCCCCCGTTGGCAATCATCAGCACAGATGCAGAGAAGACCACTCTGGAGTGCTTCTGGACCGCTTCTCCGGCATCTTTATAAGATTGCTCATTTCTCCTTGAAGCGCGCACAATTTCGAGGATGCCGAAACCAATCGGTATGAGCCCCAGGAGCCCGAGAAAACGGATGGGAATCCACCCGGAGACGAGAAGTACCAGCAGAGATGCAAGTAACAGGGCAAGCGAACCAACGGCAAAACCAAGTCTAACCGCCGGGGCATTCTTCGGATTTGCGCAGAACACACTGACCAGGATCACCACATTCTCTATATTGGTGGATAGAAATCCGCCTGCCGCCAACAACAACTCGGAGACCAGATCAACAACGATGGTTCACCTCCTCTTGTCGGTTATGAGTCTGCCGGTTCAGTTCAGTCGGTCGACATGTACCATAGCGGATGGATCTGGTGAATGAAATGAGATAATCCGTAAGCAAGAATATTGAAGTGTGATTTATTTAAATTTTGATGTAATTCTGTTACATGTGAAAGTAAATATCACCCACAGGAAAATGTGTTGCCTAACGTCTAGAAGGAGGTCAGAATATGGCTGAATTGATGCGCGTCATGACACCGAGGCCCAGAAATGCAGAAACTCCAAGACCCTACCTGCGGTCCTGGATCACCGCCAACAAAGTCTTTTTCGATCGGAATCAGGGGGAAATACCAGAAACGGAGATCGATCTTTCCACCTATCGCCTGACCATTGAGGGCAAGGTCGACACGCCACTGACCATGGATTTTGACAATCTGCTGTCCATGCCCAAAGCGATTGTCGCCAATACCCTTGAATGCTCAGGCAACAGCAGGTCTCTTCTGGAGAAGAAGGCCTCGGGTAACCCCTGGACCATCGGTGGAGTGGGAAATGCGGTCTGGGGCGGCGTCATGCTCAAAGACCTTCTGGAACAGGCGGGAGTGGCGCCGGATGCGGGCCATGTTGCCTTTGAAGGCTTTGACAAACCGCTGGGCAAAGCGCAAATCAAGTTCATTCGCAGTATTCCCCTGGACAAGGCGATGTCTTCGACCCTGCTCGCCTATGAAATGAATGGTGAACCGCTGCCGCTCAAGCACGGCTTTCCGCTTCGCGCCCTGGCGCTTGGCTGGACCGGTGCCAATTGCGTTAAGTGGTTGAACAAAATTACTCTTCTCGAGAAGCCCTACGAGGGCTTTTACATGGACCAGGCCTACCGAATTCATCAACCCGATCAGGACCCCAAGACAGGAGAGACGGTCACCGATATAAATATTAAGTCAATAATCACCCAACCGGAACCGGAAGCAGCCCTGCCCACTGGAGAGGTGACAATCCTGGGTGCCGCCTATGCGGGTGAAGCCGATATCGAAAAAGTCGAGGTGTCCACCGATGGGGGCGAGTCCTGGCAGACGGCGACCTTTATCGGTCCGCACGAGCCATATGCCTGGCGTCAGTGGCAATATGTCTGGCAGATCGACCGCCCCGGCAGCTACACGATCCTCTCCCGCGCCACCGACAGCAACGGGGAGAAACAACCCATGCAGGCCAGTTGGAACAAGCTCGGTTACAACAACAACGGGGTGTTAGAGCACGGGGTGCCCGTCCAGATCGGTTGAGAACTGGACGGGCTGTTCGTCCTTCGGGGGCCCTTTACTCCTTCTCGAAATCGTCTTTAGAGGCTCCGCATATGGGGCAGAGCCAGTCATCGGGGACATCTTCCCAGGCGGTGCCGGGCGCTACCCCATTATCGGGATCGCCTGTTTCGGGATCATACACATAGCCGCACACGATGCATACCCACCTATCCATAACCTGTTCCTCTCAAGGTACTCCAGCATTTTCGGGTAGTGGATTGTGCAGATGAACCCACCCCCCCACTAAAAAATCAAAGTCTCTTCTTACCACTGTTTACTCACAGATAACGGATCAAATCTAACATGCGGTTCGATTCAATTCCATGAATTTTGAGCTCGCTCTGCGACTCGCTGGTTGGGGTTCCTTGGCAACGTGCGGGTGACGAGACCAATCGATTGAGTAGAAAAGTGATTTCATATTACTATTTGCGAGGATTCATTTCTTGTGTGCCGTTCCCCCTTGCAGGCCGGCTTTGACTGGTTCAGATAGATGTATTTGAAGCAGATATCGTCGCCCAACGATACCACCGCCCTGGTACGCCCGGGACAAAAGAGACTTCAGGTCTTACATGTATGGACACTTAATCAGAAGGAAGAGCGTGGCGGAAATTTCATTTTAAAATTCAAAGGGCCGATTGGCATGGGCCGGCAGAATAGCTGATTATGACTGGGAAAGAAGAATTTACTCCTCAAAGCAGGCGGTTGGAACTTGCCGGGACTGCCAATTTTCGAGACCTGGGCGGAGTCCCGGGCAGTGGGCAGCAGACCG
>CBFCWR010000309.1:0-3985 GCA_965601575.1 uncultured Desulfofustis sp.
TTTGGTCTGCACCATATCTGGAATGTCCCGTTCTTTTTTGAGCTTGGCAGTTATACCACCGCCGATGGCGAAGTGGTGCGCGGTGTGCTCAACCGTTTCTTCGCCGGGGACAGGGAGGCGGGGATCCTTGCCGGCGGCTTCGTGTTCAAAATGTTCGGACTGCCCGCGGCGGCCCTGGCCATGTATCATATGGCAAAACCGGAGAATAAAGTGAAGACCGGCGGCATCCTGCTTTCCGCGGCCCTGACCTCATTTCTGACCGGGATTACCGAGCCCCTGGAATTTGCCTTCATGTTCCTTGCCCCGCTTCTTTATCTTTTCCATGCCGTGCTCGTCTCCATTGCCTTTTTGGTCACCTATCTGCTCGATGTCCGCATGGGCTACTCGTTCTCCCACGGCCTGATCGACTTCCTGCTCTTCTACGCCATCAATATCAAGCCGTGGATGATCCTGATTCTGGGACCTGTTTTCGGGGCGATCTATTACACTGTATTCCGCTTTGCCATAAAGGTTTTCGATCTCAAAACCCCGGGCCGGGAAGCAGAGGAAGCCGACGCGGGAGAGGCGCGGGATGTGGCGGCCGACACCATGGCTCAACAGCTGGTACTGGCGTTTGGCGGCAGAAGCAACATCGTCAGCCTGGATGCCTGCATCACCCGTCTACGGGTGGAAGTGGCGGATATGGCCAAGGCCAGCCCGGAGCGGCTCAAGGCCCTGGGTGCGGCCGGGGTGGTCACCGTGGGTTCCGGGCTGCAGGCCATATTCGGTCCGCGTTCGGAAAACCTGATGACGGATATGAAGATATACATGGAAAGCGCCGGGGATGAGGCCGAACTGTCGGCTCTCGACCAGCCTTCGGAGGTTTCCTATGCCGAGGAGGAGGTGAAGCCGAAACTGCGCGACCAGAATGCACCCCAGAAGGTGGCCGACTGGCTCTCGGCCCTGGGAGGAAAAGAAAATATTTCGACGGTGGAACCGTGCGCCCAGACCAGGCTGCGCATCCGGGTTAAAAGTTGCAGCGCCATAAATGAAGAGCTGCTCAAGGAGAAGGGCATCGGGGCAATGGTGCGTGTCGATGATACGCTTGTCCACCTGCTGACCGGGCTCAATGCGGACCAGTACGCGGCGGAGATGACAGGGCAGATCGCAGGCGGGTGATCAGTATGCAATGAGGACATTTCCTGCTCCAGGAGGTTGGTCCCGTTCCCCTAAGTGGGCACTGAGGTGGGTGTATGCAATAGCTTCGCTCGTAGCGCCGGATGCCACCTGGACTAAAGCAGCTTCTGCAACAGCGCTCCGACCTCCTGGTCCTCCAGTGCGGTAAATGTGTGGTTCTCTTGCAATGCACTAAGAATTGAAATAGTTTACCTACCCCTTGATTCCCCAGCAATATTATCTAAAATCCATCTTTGATTTGTAATGCTGGCGGTATGAATACTTGCAGAATGCGTACTTTGTGTGCGCGAAAAAGAAAATTATAGATCGATTCCGACCTATCCAGAACAAGATAATCGAACAACTATCCATGCACTACTCAACTACAATGATTTCCCTGCTGACCCTCGCGGTAATCTTTCTTGGTGGAGCCCAAGATCACCTCTTCGCCTCTGAAAAGGGATTTGAAACCGCACCGGTATTCCAGGCCGAAGATATCCTGCCCCCCGAACTCCTGGAAGGAACTGAGCACCGGGTCGCTCAGGAGGTAAAGAACGACGGTTACATGAATCACTATCTGCTGAGCTCCCGCTTCGGAGAGTTCGAGGCGGTGGGATATCCCATGCTCCAGAGGCGGATTCATGAAATATACGCCCTTGCGTTGCTGGATGAGCAGTCGAGTACCAAGGTGGCCGTTGCAACAGGAAAAGAGGTTGGCACCAAAGTAGCTGAATCGACCGTCAAGGGGGTGAAAAAGCTCGGCGCGATGGCGTCGGACCCGGAAGAATTGGCGAGCACCTTGAGCAGTGTTCCCGGCGGTGTGGTCAACCTGTTTCATTTTGCAGCCGACACCGTGGGAACCGGGGTAGTATACGTGTCTGAAACCGGCAAGGAGATGATGGCCGGCTCGGATGAATCAGGCGGGCAGGAAGGGGCAGGCGGCAAGCTTACCCAAAAGGCCGGTGAGCTGGCCCTGCAGTACAGCGGCTACAGCAAGGCAAGCGCCAAGTGGGCCAAAGAACTGGAAATCGATCCGTACACCGAAAACGAATTGCTGCAAGCTGAAATTCGCCGGGTCGCCACCGTCGAGGCGACGGTGGGATTCGCCGGCCGATTCACCCCGAAACCACCCTCCATTCCCGGTGTCAACGAGGCCAATAAATGGCTCAATACCCTCGAAGGCGTCTCCCTCTATGATGATCCGGCCAAAATTGCCGAACTGAACCTGAAGGTGCTGGAATCGCTTGGAATGAGCGAAGACGAGGTGTTGAGGTTTGCCGGCAACGAACACTACACCCCGACGACCCGAACGCTGCTCCTCAGCGGCATCAAGTCACTGGAAGGGGTGGAGAAGAGCGGGGATCTGCTGATTCTGGCCTCCGCCGCAAAATCTAGCGCAGGGGCCTGGTATTTTGTCCATGCGGTTCAGCAATTGAGCAGATTTCACCAGAAGAGACCATTTACCAGTATCGTCACCGATCTGGCGATTCCTTCGGCGATCACTAAAAGCGGACATTATGTGGTGCCCCTGCCGGTGGATCATCTGGTCTGGACCGAAGACGTCGCCGCCATTTTCACCGACGCCCATGAGATGGTGGGAGGTGAATTCAGCATCGGTTCGTCGGAGGTCGTGGTTGCCGGTACGGTATCGTCGCGCAGCCTCAAGGAACTTGAAAAACAGGGTTTCAACGTGGCTCAACAACGGGGCTACGAATAAGCGTTATCGGGAGTCCATGACAACACTCAGAGATCTTTCCTTACTGGCTGGTATAACTTGTGCCGATTTTCCAGGATAACTGCCAGGACCTAGTAGTGATATCCAGCAGATGGCTTCTCTCCGGCCATTTCACCCTCAGCATGTTCAGCTCCCGATCGAACTCACCTATCTTTTCTGTAGGGCTCACGGGGGATCCTCTGCTATGATTACACCTCAACACCACACGAGATATGACTACGCGCCGCCAAATAATCAAAGCCATGCTCATGTTCATGGCCTTTGTCTCCACTTCCATGGGACGCCTGGACAGAGCCGTTTCACTAGTCTGGGCCAAGACTGGCACACGTATCGTTGACAGAGGTACGCCGATGGCCTCGTTGATGCATGCCAATCCGGCCAAACTCGACACGAGTTTGCTGGAAACCACCCCCATCGAGGAGTTCGATGTGATGGGTGAGACAACTCACCCGGTTGATCTGCAGAGCTGGAGATTGCGCATCGACGGTGCGGTAAAGAATCCGACAGAATTCAGCTATGAAGAGCTTCTTGCCCTCCCGGCTCTTGAGCTCAACGTGTTGCTCATATGTCCAGGCTTTTTTGCCTACAACGGCATGTGGAAAGGCTTTTCAGTAGCCCGGATTCTCGAGAAGGCGGGCGCCGATCCCGAGGCGACTCATGTCAAGTTCACGGGGTCGAAGGGTTTTCAGAAGAAAGCCAGGCGATTCGAAATCGATGAAGTGAGGAGCGATCAATTGTTCCTGGCCTACGGGGTAAACGATATCGCCCTGCCCGAGAGACACGGCTTTCCGCTGCGACTGGTTGCGGAGGGTCACAAAGGCAGGAGATGGGTGAAATATGTACACACCGTGACTGTAGTAACCTGATATCTCGATGTCTGCAGGGATCAATGAACTGGAATGTTCTCATTTAACTTTATCTGCAGCATGATGAAGAACACAATAATGTCTTCGAGTTTTCTTATGGTTATATCCTTTCTGTTCTTCAGGGTGAGCACCACGCCGAGAGTGCTCCCATAGTCATTCTCCGTTACTTCAAAATCTGCGTTTAGTATATCGTCGTAATCGATCTCTGTTTTTTTATGCAGATAGTTAA
>CBFCWR010000310.1:0-3929 GCA_965601575.1 uncultured Desulfofustis sp.
GGAACATCAACCGGTCGTCAAAAAGAAAAAGGGAATTTCACCGGTCTGGATTCTACCCATTGTCGCCGCCGCCATCTGCGGTTGGCTCCTCTATAAAAGCTACATGGAGGCAGGCATCGAGGTCGAAGTCTTTTTCTCGGACGCCTCGGGCATCGTTCCGGAGAAGACTCAGGTCATGTCCATGGGCATCCCGCTCGGCAAGGTCAAGGCCCTTGAGCCTGACCTCGGACGTCGCAAGGTGAAGGTGGTCATCGAGATGGATCGAACCACCGAGCCATTCCTGGTGGAGGACCTCAAATTCTGGCTGGTTAAACCGGAAGTGTCCGCCAAACAGATACGGGGGCTGGAGACCATACTGTCGGGCAGCTACATCGGCGTACAGCGGGGCGAATCATCTACTCCCGCCCGGATCTTTACCGCCCTTGACAGAACCCCGCCACTGCACCCCGAGACGCCGGGGCTGCACATTCAGCTCCGCTCGGAAGAACTGAGATCGATTCAAGAAGGGTCAGCGATATATTTCAAGAACCTGCGGATCGGCAGCGTCAAAACCTTCAGCCTCGAGGAAGACGAGTCCATTTTGATCCAATGTTTTATCCAACCTGAATACAGCCACCTCATCCGTACCGGCAGCAGGTTCTACAATGCCAGCGGCCTTACCATGTCCGGTACGCTGCCCGACATTAAAGTACGGCTGGAATCAATGACGGCACTTTTCATCGGCGGCATTGTCGTCTCGACACCGGACACTTTGAAAGATACCTCCCTGGCGCAATCGGGCGATCAGTTCAATCTCTACGAGGATTTTTTCGCTGCAGAGTACGGGGTACCAATGAAATTGAAATTGGCCTCGGGGACCGGGATCAACGAGGGATCGACTAAAGTGATTTACCGCGGCATAGAGGCTGGACTGGTACAGGAGATCACCATCAACGATGATGAACGTCGCACGGTGACCGCCCATATCCTGCTCGACCCCCGGGCTGAGATAATTCTTCGTGAACAGACCAAATTCTGGCTGGTCCAGCCTGAGGTGTCGGTCAGCGGCGTAAAAAATTTGGGCACCCTCCTCTCGGGTCCCTACATCACCTTCGAGCCGGGTGACGGTGAATTCACGGACAGCTTCGAAATTCTCCCCCAGCCTCCCATGAGCATCCCACTGCGTCCCGGCACACTTATCCGCGTCGGTTCCACAGAAACACCGAGCTCGAGCGTGGGGGCCCCTGTCTACTATAAGAAAATGCAGATTGGCGAGCTGCTTGGCAGTGAGCTGACCGAAGACAACAAATCCGTGATCACCTCACTGTATATCTATGATCGCTTCACAGAACTTCTCTCCAGCACCGCCGTGTTCATCGAGTCCGGAGGCATTTCAATCAAAGCAGACCTGTCCGGTTTTTCATTCCAAATGGAACCGCTGGTTTCTACTTTCAAAGGCGGTATCGATCTATTGCTTCCGCCTCAAACCAGCATTGATACGACCACTCACTCCCCGGATAAACTATTCCCGCTCTATCACGACTACAACAGCGCAGCCGAGGATCTGCCCGCCCTGCTGCCGGAAGGGCTTTACATTAAGCTGACAACCGAGGATCTGGGTTCATATCGGGTTGGTACGCCCATTCTTTTCAAGAAAATCAGAGTTGGCCAGATCATCGGTTATCACTATTCCAGGATGGACAAAATGGTACGGCTTTCCTGCTTCATCGAGGAAAAGTATCGCGATCTCATCACCACGGGGTCAAAATTTTTTAACGTCAGCGGGATACGAGTACAGGGCGGCATTTCAGGAATCTCTGTGGAAACCGAGTCTCTCGAGTCAATAGTCGCTGGCGGAATCGGCTTTCTCAATGAACCGGGGGGCACCCCGATCACCAACGATCACCAGTTTCATGTCTTCGAATCCCTGTATGCTGCCCAGACCTCTGATCACGTGGCAATCACCGTTAAATT
Organism: uncultured Desulfofustis sp.; assembly: GCA_965601575.1. Classification (GTDB taxonomy): domain Bacteria; phylum Desulfobacterota; class Desulfobulbia; order Desulfobulbales; family Desulfocapsaceae; genus JABDQA01. The sequence continues at coordinate 1,954 of CBFCWR010000310.1, forward strand.
TGAGAATATTGGACAGCTGAAAAACGGTGCCGATGTGAAGTATCGAGGAGTCAAAATCGGCCGGGTAGAGAGAACCGCTTTTGACCAGGATCTGAGTACCATCATTGCCACCCTCAATATCGAAAAGCAGTATGAAGGTTTTTTCAGAAAAGACACGAAAATCTGGTTGTCGCGACCGACCATCAAAATAAATAAGATTGAAAATATCGAAAGTCTGTTTGGCCTCTCAGTCATTATTGAGCCGGGTAGCGGCAAGCTTACCAGGGAATTCAGGGGGCTGGTCAGAGCGCCCCATCCTTTCTTCACCTCATTTAAGGGTCTTGGGCTGATTCTGGAGACCAACCAGCTCAATTCACTCGATATTGGCTCGCCGGTTTATTATCGGCGGGTAAAGGTCGGCGAAGTTACAGGTTATGATCTGGCCTATAATTTTAAGGATGTACTGGTCTATATCACCATCGAAGAGCGCTATGCACAATTGATCCGTGAAAACACAAAATTCTGGAACGCCTCAGGCGTCAAAGTGACCGGCGGGGTTTTTTCCGGCATCACCGTATCCACTCAATCGTTTGAGGCCCTCATGGCCGGCGGCATAGCCCTGGCGACACCGGGCAAGGGTGAAATGGGGGGCAGGGTCGAAACAGGCTATCGTTTCACCCTGCATGAAAAACCCGAAGAAGGGTGGCTCGACTGGAGTCCGGAGATTTTTGTGGTTGAAGAAGAGAAGAGAAAGCCAATCCGCTAGCAAATTCCCATCCGTTTTCTTGGGGACGTAATTCAATTGCGTCCCCATTAGATCAGTTCCCTGTTCCTCACCTCCTCCTCCACATCGACCACCAGCTCGCGCATGGTTTCGAGCAGCACATAGACCACCGGCACCAGCATCGTTGAGATAAAGGTCGCGGCGATCATACCGCCCAGCACCACCACGCCGATCGATTTCATCGTCATCGCCCCGGCGCCGCTGGCCACTGCCAGCGGAATGACGCCGAATACAAAGGACAGGATGGTCATCATAATCGCCCTGAAGCGCAGTTTTGCCGCATTGAGAGCAGCATCCTTGATGGCCACGCCCTGCTCGCGCTGCTCCTTGGCGACCTCGACAATCAGAATGGCATTTTTGGAGGAGAGTCCGATGAGCAGCACCAGCCCTATCTGGGCAAACAGATTATTGTCAAGACCCGCCAAATTTTGGGCAAACAACGCGCCAAGCATGACCAGGGGCACCGACACCATGATCATGATCGGCAACACCCAGCTTTCGTATTGGGCGGCCAGCACCAGGTAAACGACAATCAACGCAAAAGTGAATACGTAGATCTTCGAGTTCCCCGCCAATCGCTCCTGATACGACATTCCCGACCATTCAAAACCGTAGGCGTTGTTTTCCGGTAATACCCGTGCAGCCACCTCCTCCATGGCGTTCATGGCTTGCCCGGAGCTGTAACCGGGAGCGGCGGAGCCGTTAATGGTAATGGAGCGATACATGTTGTAGTGGGAAAGATCTGAGGGCCCGATGGTTTTATCCAGGCTGACCAGGGCCGAGACGGGCACCATGCCGCCGTCGCGGTTGCGCACGAAAAGATCAGAAATGTTCTTGATCTCGCTTCTGAACGATTTGTCGGCCTGCACATAGACCCGGAACACCTTGCCGAATTTGTTGAAATCATTGATATAAAATGAACCAAGGTAGGCCTGCAGGGTGACAAACAACTCGGCCAGGTCAACACCAAGCGCAGCGGTCTTCAAGCGGTCGATATCGATGGACACAAAAGGATAGTTGGGCGCATAGGTCGTGTAAGCCAGTCCGATGCGCGGGTCCTGGTTGGCCTCGGCGATCAGCTGATTGGCGTAGTTGACAAACGTGGCGAGATCACCCGACAGATAATCCTGGAGCCGAAAATCGAAACCGCCGACCGTACCGATGCCCGGAATACCGGGCAGGTTGAAGGCGACCACATTGGCATCGGAAATCA
>CBFCWR010000311.1:0-3916 GCA_965601575.1 uncultured Desulfofustis sp.
TGATAGTGCAGGGCTTTTGCACCCTGCAGGCCGATCTCTTCACAGGTGGTGAAAACGAGCTCCAGGGTTCGATGACCCGTCCCATTTTCGCGGAGCACGCGAATCAACTCTATCAGCGGTGCAATACCGGATTTATCGTCACTTCCGAGAATCGTCTCACCGCGACTCGTGAACACGTCGCCATCACGCTCTACCTGCACACCTTGACCGGGCTGCACCGTGTCCATATGGCAGGCATAGAAAATCGGCGCAGAGCCGTTGCTGCCCTTGAATCTGAATATCAGGTTTCCGGACTCCGATCCGGTTTTCAGCGCCGAATCATCTTCGTACGCATAATCTGCACCCAGCCCTGCAAACACCTGCTTCAGATAATCGGCGACCGGCTTTTCCTCTCGCGGTGGGCTGCTGATTTCACACAGCCTGACAAATTCCTCAGCCAGACGCTCCCTATTTAATTTGATTTCCATATGGTACCCAGATGCTCCTATTCAATTATTGATGTATCGATGTTCCACGAGGACCACAGCATGACAGCTGATGCCCTCTTCCCTGCCCACATAACCCATTTTTTCCGTGGTCGTGGCCTTGATATTCAACTGCTCCGGCTCAACCAGGCAACGGCGGGCAAGATTTTCTTGCATAGCTGTGATGTACTGCGCCAGTCTGGGCCTCTGGCATACAACGGTAAGATCGGCATTGACCAGCCTCATGTCCTGTGCATTGCACCGCTCCATAACCCTGTCCAACAAAATTAGCGAGGAGATCCCCTCATAGGAGGGATCATGGTCGGGGAAGTGGCGGCCGATATCGCCGCTGCCGATGGCGCCGAGAATCGCATCACACAGTGCATGACACACTACATCGGCGTCGGAATGACCGGCCAGCCCGCGATCATGCGCTATGTTCACGCCCCCCAGAATCAACGCCCTGGCGTCGCTGAAGCGGTGGGCATCGAATCCGTGGCCAACCCTGATTGTGTTTGTCCTGCGAGTCATTATCGATTCTGCCAGGATCAGATCCTCGTTTCTGGTAATCTTGAGATTCGATTCTTCACCTGCGGCGAGGTGCACCGCGATACCTGCCCTCTCGAGTAATGCCGACTCGTCGGTGACATCGTTATCACCATTGTGCTGGTAAGCCGATACCAGCAGATCTCTTCTCGCCCCCTGCGGGGTCTGGGCCTGCCATAACAAGTGACGGTCGACCGTGGCTGCCACCTTCTGGTGATCATCCGCTTTTTTCAGGGTGTCTTTCACCGGAACTGCCGCAATTGCAGCTCCATAATCCAGTACAGCTGTGTAACAGCGCTCGATCAGGTCGGTAGAAACAAGAGGTCTGGCGCCGTCATGGACCAGCACTATATCGATGGACTCGTCGAGCGCATCGAGACCGTTTCTTACCGAGTCTTGACGTCTCAGACCACCGACCACAACGGTGATTTTAGAACTATCAGGAATCAGCTCGGCCAGCAGCTTCGCAGCAGATGCTCGCCAGTCCTCACTTGCGACAACTACCACCTGCGAGACGAATTCGCATTGCGTAAAAGCCTTGACGCTGTGAACTAAAAGCGGTTTGCCGGCCAGATGAAGAAACTGTTTGGGAACCGTCGAGCCCATCCTGGTGCCGCTGCCGGCAGCAGGGATCACCACGCCAGCCTGTGCATTCATGGTGAGATGCACCGCGGTTTCGGGCTTTTTGAGAGGAGCGGGCTATAAGCCGAATTCTGTACCTTGAAGGTCATGATCATTTAACTGGGACGACGGTCGCCCGCCGCCTCGTGCAGCCTACCCGGAGACTTTGGACGGGCAGCCCTCGAACATCTCCCTATTTGGCCTTGCTCCGGATGGGGTTTACCCTGCCTCTCGCGTCGCCACGAGAGCGGTGAGCTCTTACCTCGCCATTTCACCCTTACCCGACAAACGCGGGCGGTGTCTTTTCTGTGGCACTTTCCGCCGGTTGCCCGACGTTCGTGTTACGAACCATCCTGCCCTGCGGAGTTCGGACTTTCCTCCCCGACTGAAAAAGCCGGAGCGATCATGCACCCGCTCCGGCTTTGAATGTAGTACTAAAATGGGAAAGATCAAACGAATTTCACTGCACTGCTAGATATCCTGGTGGTAAATGAGACGCTGGCAGGAGGGGCATTCGAGCACCTGATCGCCCCTGAGCAGCATATTGTACTTCTGGGGCGGCAAATTCATGAAGCAGCCCTGGCAGACGCCGTCCAGCACATTGACGATGGCCAGACCATTGCGTCGTTCCCGCAGAACCTCATATTTCTGGATCATCGAACCGTTCACCGCATTGGCCTGCTTATCGCGTTTATTCTTTTTGGTCTTCTTACCCTTGCTCAGCTCATCGATGACCGATTTGACTTTTACCTTTTCCTCGTCGACGAGCGTCTTCTCAGATTTTAACAGGTTCTTTTCTTCCGTTGCCTCGGCGCTCAATTTTTCAACCTGTTCCATGATCGAAACGATTTTTTCCTCGTTTTCCTTGACGTTTTTCTTAGCGTCCTCGATCTCTTTGAGAAGAGCGGTCTGTTCCCTGCTGGTCTGTACCTGCATCATTTTGGACTGGCGCTCCTTGACATGGGCGATTTTGTCCGTCATTTCGTCTTCCAGCGTCCGTCTCTCTTTTTCGAGCTCTTCAATCATGCGCTCCTGCTCGCTAATTCTTCCTTCCCTTTCAACCAGGGAGGAGATACGTCCGTCCAGCCCATCCTGTTCGTGTTTTATCTCATTGTCGATCTTGTCGATTACCAGGTCGATCTCCTGTAATGCCACCAGTTGTTCTATTAATTCGTTCAAAGCGCTTCTCCCTTATATTGTTGTTATCGACATCTATTTTTATCCACCGTTGAAAAGGGCGGGTGTTCGGTTTGCGTTTCTCGTACTTCAAAATTCCATTTCATTTCGCTGCCGTAGTTTCTTAATTTTTCAGCAAGCAGCCTTATAGCCGGCTTTTCAGTTGCATAGTGAGTCCCGTCTATAACGCAGAAATCATTTTCTTCCGCCCATCGAGCGACGTTGTGTTTGATCTCCGCGGAAATATAGACGTCGGCTCCACTGCGTTTCGCCGTCTCGGCAAATTCCGAACCACTGCCGCCGCACAAGGCGACTGCGGTGATGGTGTCAGGCAGTTCGCCGGCAACCTGCACCGTGTCGAGTTCGAGCACGTCGAGCAGCTTCTTTATAAACTCTGTTCTTTTGGTGGGCTGGGCGTAGCAGCCGACTCTGCCCAACCCGGCATTATCGGGATAGGGCGCATCAGCTGGGACGAGCGGGCTTATGTCCTGCAGCCCGAGAAGTTCGGCAAGAATATCGTTCACCCCTTCGCAGACGGAGTCAAAGTTGGTGTGGCAGGCAATTATATTGAGCTTGTGAGTCAACGCCGACTCGAGAAATCTTCCGGAAGATTCGCTGGTGTCTATGGAGGGAATCGGCTTGAAAATTGCCGGATGATGGGTAACGACCGTATCCGCTCCGAGGTCCAGAGCTTCGTCCAGAAGTTGGTTAGTGGGGTCGAGACCGATCAGTACAGACTCGACAGTGCGGTCGCGGTCGCCCACGATCAGACCGACGTTGTCCCAGGATTCGGCCATGCCGAACGGGGCTATCTGATCGAGCGCCCCAATCAGATCATTTACTGTAATTTCCATTACCCCTTCATATCGTACTGAAAAAGCATAAAAAAAAGGTACATCCCGTTTCCGGGTGTACCTTTAACCCTCCTGCGTCCAGTGAGGTTTGATTTCTCCTGAACCCTTCGTCGTTATTGAAAGGGGGCCGAACTTTATCCCCCAGTGTTCATATCTCAGATATTTAGTTTTCAAGACCTTGACTGTCTACTACGTTTACTATGGTGGGCGCAGTAGGACTCGAACCTACGACCGACCGGTTATGAGCCGGTGGCT
>CBFCWR010000312.1:0-3905 GCA_965601575.1 uncultured Desulfofustis sp.
AGGCCATGGGAAGGATCGCGGCGATAACTGCCCAGGTGGCCAGAATAGTCGGGTTGCCGACCTCGCTTACCGCCTCGACCGCAACTCCGGACAATGACCGGCCCTGGTTGCCGGGCAGGTGCATATGGCGAACGATATTTTCTACTACCACAATAGCATCGTCGACCAGAATTCCGATGGAGAAGATCAGGGCGAAGAGGGTGATCCGATTCAAAGTATAGCCGTAGAGGTAGAACACCAGCAACGTGAGTGCCAGGGTTGAGGGTATGGCGAGCATAACCACCAGGGATTCGCGCCACCCGAGGAAGAGCAGAATCAGGATCGCCACACCGAACACTGCGATTCCCATATGCAGCAACAACTCGTTGGATTTTTCCGAGGCGGTTTCCCCATAATCGCGGGTGATGCTGATTTCTATATCGGCAGGAATCAAACCACCTTTGAGCGCATCGACTTTCTTGAGTACGTTTTCAACTACGGTTACCGCGTTTGCACCGGGACGTTTGGCAATCGAAAGCGTGACTGCAGACTCGAGATCCACTCTCGATGGTGTTCCATAGAGCACGTAGTGAGAAGGCTCTTCAGATCCGTCCACGATATCGGCCACCTCTTCAAGATAGACCGGTTTGCCTCCGTAGACCCCGACTACGATTCTACCAATATCTTCCGCACTGGTGAGAAAAGTGCCGGTCTGAATCTCCATCTCCTTGTTGGAATTTACCAGGGTTCCAGGGTAATTTTGCCGGTTTGCCTGTTGAATGATCGGCACGAGCTCGCTGATCGACAGATTTCTCGAAGCCAGCAGCACTGGATCGAGCCGAATCCTCAGCTCGCGCCTGGTACCACCGATTAGTGTAGTTTCGGCTACCTCCGGGATATTTTTGATCACATCATCGAGTTGGGCCGCGACCCGGCGGAGCATGAACTGATCATATGTTTTCGAATGCAGAGTCAGAGCCAGAATCGGGACATCATCGATGGTATGGGGTTTGATAAGTGGTCTGGAAACGTTGTGGGGGATCCTGTCAAAATTGGTCGCCAGCTTCTGATTGAGTCTGACGATGGCTGTTTCCAGATCGGCTCCGACATAAAAACGGACGACCAGCAGAGATTTTCCGGCCATCGAGGTGGAGTAAATGTATTCGACATTGGGAAGCTCGTAGAGCAGCTTTTCCATGGGGATGGTGACCTGCTCCTCGATTTCTTTCGGGGTGGCACCTTCCATGGCCACCATCACATCGATCATCGGCACCTTGATCTGCGGCTCTTCCTCTCGTGGAAGCATCACAACTGCGAGGATACCGAGAAGCAGCGAACCTATGATGGCGAGCGGTGTGAGCTTCGAACCAATGAACAGACCGGCAAGTTTACCGGCAAAACCACGCTTTGGTATGTCTTTTGTTTCCATATCTGAATCAGCTGAGCAAGGTGAGTAAAGAGCTAGTTGACAGTGACTCTTCTGCCATCCACAAGTTCCCTGGTGTCCGACACAACCACGCGATCACCAGCGGAGACTCCTGAAAGAATCTCAATCAGGTCATCAACAACTTGACCGGTCTTTACGAGTTGTAATCGGACTCTGCCGTCCAGCTCGACGAACACTCGTTCCAGTTGCCCGAAAGATTGAACGGCGCTCTTCGGCACCATTATGGCAGTTCCTTTGCGTGCAGGCAGGCTGACCCTGGCGAATTGGCCCGAGCGAATATCCGGTGAACTGGGAATCTGCAGCTTTACCGGGGCGGTCCTCGAAGTGGGGTCGGCTCTTGGGGCTATCTCGGTAATTTTTCCGGAAATCTCAAGGTTTGCCGCATCAATTTTCACAGGCAGAATGTCCCCGATGGCTAGATCCAGCACCAAGGCCTCAGGGACGTCGGTGATCACCTGGAGGCTCGATTCATTTTCCAGCGTGAGAAGAGTTCTACCTGGTGTTGCCAGATCCCCGACATTTGCCGGTTTACTGGTGATCACACCATCAAATGGCGCCCTGATAGTGGCGTAATCGAGCATGGTCTGCGCTTCATTGAAGGCGGCTTGGGCAATTCTGCTGGTCTCCTCAAGAGTCTTGACCGATTCCGAGGTGGCCGCATTTTTTTTCAACAGACTGCGTTCCCTGGCGAGATTACGTTTTGATTGCTCCAGTTGAGCTCGGGCCTGTGAAAGTTTGGCCTTGATCTCATCGGCGCTGATCACCACCAGAATATCACCTGAACTGACTTTTGATCCAAGGTTCACCGGCAGTTCCACAATATTACCGCTAATCTTGGCAGCAATGGACGCACTTTGTGCGGCCTCCACCGAAGCCATGATTTCGACTTGACGGGGCGGTTCTATTTTTTCTGCAGTGATCACCTCTACCTCGAGTGGCTCCAGTTCCTCAACCTTTTGGTGATCCGCATGTTGTTCTGATTCACAGCTGGTCAGCAGCAACAGCATGATAGATATGGTGGCGACAAAGGATTTAGGCCAGGCTGCACTCATAACTAATTCTCCAATAATTCTTCAGTGGTCGTCATATATTGCTGATATCCCAACGCACGTCGCAAGTTAGCGGTGGCGATACGGTGGTTAGCCCTGGCGGTGGATTGGCGTACCAGCGTATCGGTGAGCCTGACTTCGGTGTCCAGTACGTCAGAGGAGAGGATGACCCCTTCCTTGAAACGCTCCCGGCTCAGTTGGGCGCTTTCCTTGGCGACCTCCACCATTTTATCGGTAACGCTTCTTCGCTTTACGGCCTGCTGATAATTTAAAGAAGCTTCTTCAATATCGAGATTGATAGCCAATTTGACTTTTTCGAGCTGTTCGACCAGGGCCCTGTATTCTGCCTCTTTTCTTGCTATCTCAGCATTGTCCCTGCGACCGTCCCAGAGGTTGTAATTAACTCTGACGCCTGCTGCCCAGGAATCGCTGGAGCCGTCATTTATCCAGCCGTAGTCGTATTGATAGCTGGCAAATCCGTCCAGGGTCGGTAGATTATTGCCCTGGGATCTCCTGAGCTCTGCCTCAGCACCCTGCAGTGCAGCTGAAAGTCTGGCAAGTTCGGGGCGCTCCCTGCGGTTCGTGACCTCAGGGGCGGTAAGAAGATTTTCGTCTTCGATGGAGATGACCACGTTGCTGTTTTCCAGTCCGAGCAGGTTGAGAAATGATTTTTCGGCTAAATCTTTTTGATGCTCGGCAATGATCAGGTTTTCGCTGGTACGGGCTTTCTGGACTTCGAAATTGAGCACTTCAGTTTTCAGCAGATCACCCGCCTCGAATCTGGCCCTGGCCACCTGCAGGGAGCTTTCAATCGCTGCCAGTTCGGCCTGCCGGGCCTCAAGCTGATCCTGGGCCTGGACGATGTAATAAAAAGCTTTGACAATTTCGTAGCCGAGCTGATGGTGCACTTCTTTGAGCCCGGCCTGGCTTGCAAGATAGCCTGATTCAGCGTTATCCACCATGGCCTGATCGCGACCGCCATTGTAAAAACGGTAGCTGAGTTCGGCCTTCAGGTTCAGATTGTCCGTCTGTCCCGGGGAGTTGAAATCAATATCATCGGAAAAGGCACCCTGGTTCAAAATATTGCCAAATGACAACAACGGGTTGTTGGTTTGCCCATAGAAACCGCTGAGATCCAAACGAGGGTGCTTGAGCAATGCATCAGCTTCTGCCTGGGCTGCCTGGGCGGCGGCAATACGTTGGTAGGCAATACGACTGTCGGGGCTGTTCTTCAGCCCAAAGACGACCGCCTCCTTCGAAGTCCAGACTTCAGGTGGTTCCAGAATCTCGGCAGCAGTACCGAGAGTTGTCATTGCGCTGATAATTAATACTGTCAGCACTCGGAATAGTCCTGTGATAAAAAATGATTTTAAGCACATATCCAAATCCTTTCGAAAAAGATTCAGCAGACTGAAGCGATAATTAACAAA
>CBFCWR010000313.1:0-3890 GCA_965601575.1 uncultured Desulfofustis sp.
GACTGCACCATTAGTGATGCCGCTGTGATGATACAGGAGGTTGTCGGCTTCACAGGAGAGATTCGCTACGATACCGCACAACCAGACGGAACACCTCAGAAGCTGCTCGACATCACCAGGCTCGGCACCCATGGCTGGCAACCTGTATTCTCCTTGGCTGAGGGGCTCGAACATACGTACAGGCACTATTGCGACCGACTTGAAAATGAGACTGGAAAGGCCGCGTCCTCGAGCTGAATGCGTTGACAAACAATCCCATTTTTCCGGCAGATTATGAAGACTGACGACTATTCAGAATCCCTGGTGGTACATTTCAGACGGGCAGAGGTTCTGCGCAACCAGGCTTTGGATCTGATATCGCTCAACCTGAACGAACGTCAACTGTTCGATCTGGAATTGATCTTGAACAGGGGCTTTTACCCACTCACCGGTTTTCTGGGCAAAGACGACTATCACGCAGTGCTTCACAATCTCTCCCTGACAGATGGCACGGTATGGCCGGTGCCGGTCTGTCTCGATGTGAACGAAGCTTTTGCCCAGTCGGTGCATCCGGGCCAGCTCATCGCCTTGAATGATCAGGAGGGATTTCTGCTCGCTATACTCACCGTGAGCGATATCTGGAAGCCAGATAAAAAAGAGGAAGCCGAGCTGGTCTATGAAACCAGCGATAGCAGCAGGCACCCGGGGGTGAGGCAGCTTCTCGACCAAACCGAATCATGGTATATCGGCGGCAGTGTCGAGGGGGTTAATCTACCTGTCCACTATGATTTTCTGCAGCTGAGGCTGACGCCTTCCGAGAGCGTCAGGCGTTTTACCATGAACGGCTGGAGAAGGGTGCTCGGTTTTCACACCGAACAATATCTGCATTGCGCCCACCGCGAAATGGTGCTCGATGCCGCTTCCCGTATAGGGGCTTCCATATTCCTCCAACCGGTGGTCGGTCTTGATCACCCGGGGGATGTGGATTTCTATACTCACATCTGCTGCTACCAGGTGTTTACCACCAAGTTCCCGCCCAATGTGATCATGCTCGGCCTGTCTCCTTTTGCCACTCGCCGGGCCGGTCCCCGCGAAGCGCTGCTGCAGGCGATCATGCGCAAAAATTTCGGCTGCAGTCATTTTATGGTGTCCGAGGACCAGGCAGATCCGTTTGCCCGGACCAACGGTGCTTCTCTGTTTTACGAGCCTGGCGCTGCCCAGCAACTGGTCAGCGATTATAACGATAAGACGGGGATTGAAATGGTACCCCAGGAGGATTGGGGATACCACGAGGCCAAGAAAAAATACTTCCCCCTTTCTGAAGATTCCAGCGAGCTTGAAAAAATCACATCGGTGGAATTGCAGAGACGCATGCTCGAAGGCGAAGAAGTACCTTCCTGGTTTGCCTGGCCGGATATGGTTTCCGAGCTGCAGTATGCCTTTCCACCCAAATCGAAGCAGGGGTTTACCGTATTTCTCACCGGACTCTCAGGCTCGGGGAAGTCGACCATTGCCAAAGTATTACTGGTAAAATTCATGGAGATGCGGGATCGGCCGGTGACCCTGCTCGATGGCGATATTGTCCGAAAAAATCTCTCCTCGGAGCTCACCTATTCCCGGGCCCACCGCGATCTCAACGTGACCCGTATCGGCTTTGTTGCCAGCGAAATCACCAAGAATGGCGGCATTGCCATCTGTGCGCCAATTGCGCCCTACGAGGAATCACGTCAGGCCAATCGTCAATTGATCAGTTGCTATGGGGGGTATGTCGAGGTTTATGTGGCCACTCCACTGGAGGTCTGCGAACAGCGGGACAGAAAAGGGCTCTATGCCAAGGCCCGCAGCGGCAAAATCAAAGGGGTGACGGGTGTCACCGATCCTTATATCGAACCGGAAAATCCCGACATCGTGCTTGATACCACCAGCATGACTCCGCTTGAAGCGGTACAGGAAATTCTGTATTTCCTGCAGAACCAGGGTTATCTAAGCTGAGCTAGGAAGCCGGGTGGTGGCGTTTCTTAACCACATAATACATGACCGGTACCGCCATTCGGCTCACCAGCAATGAGGCGATCTCGCCAAACATCAGTGAGATGGCCAGCCCCTGAAATATCGGGTCGGCAAGGATCACCGAAGCTCCCACCACAACTGCAAGGGCAGTCAGCAGCATGGGGCGGAATCTGACGGCGCCGGCCTCAACCACGGCCTGGGCGAGCGGCAGTCCCTCCTCGATGCGCAGCTCGATAAAATCGACCAGGATGATTGAGTTTCTCACCACGATACCGGCACCGGCCATGAAGCCGATCATCGAAGTGGCGGTAAAAAATGCCCCAAATGCCCAGTGTGCGGGGAGAATACCAATCAGCGAAAAGGGAATCGCCGCCATCACCACCAGCGGGGTGATATAGTTTTTGAACCAGCCGACCATGAGCATATAGATCAGCACCAGTACTACACAGAAGGCGAGACCTAGATCGCGAAACACCTCGAGGGTAATGTGCCATTCACCGTCCCATTTCAATGACGGCTGAGTTTCGTCAAATGGCTGAAACAGATTGTAGATCTTTATCGGGCCGGCGCTGGCGCCATAATCAGCGCCATTGAGCGCGCTGATTTTCTCGTTCATATCAAAAATCGCGTAGACCGGACTCTCCACCACGTCTGCCACATCCCCTGTGACATAGATCAACGGCTTGAGGTTCTTCCGGTAAATTGGCTGTTCAACCTCGGTTTCGGTGACTTGCACCAGTTCCCGTAAAGGAACCAGGGGGGCATCGGGCGAGACTTCAGAACGCAGAGAAATATTCAACAATTCTTCGATGCGGCCCCGCTGTGAGCGTGGAACTTCAAGCACGATATTTATTGGTTCCTTGTCTTTGGGTTGATGGAAGAGGTCGATGGAGAGTCCGTCCACGCCGATCTTGATGGTGCGGTTGATTTGTGACTCGGTGATACCGCTCAGCGCTGCCTTTTCCTTGTCTACCGTGATCAATGTCCTGGTCCGAGGGGTTTCCCGGTACCAGTCGACGTCGACTACGCCAGGACTTGCAGTCATGATCGATTTAACCTCTTCTGCGAGGGCAAGGCGATCCTGTTCAGTCGGCCCATAGACTTCTGCCACCAGGGTCTGGAGAACGGGGGGGCCGGGCGGAACTTCGGCAACCACAAGAGTCCCGCCATAATATTCGGCTATTGCTGCCAGTTTCGGCCTCACCCGTTTGGCGATGTCGTGGCTTTTCAGGTCTCTGTGGTGTTTGGGCAGCAGGTTTACCTGGATGTCGGCGACTGTCGGTCCGCTGCGCAAAAAGTAGTGTCGTACGAGACCGTTGAAATTATAGGGCGAGGCAGTACCCACATATACCTGGTAATCGACCACGTCAGGGTCTTCCCTGATCACCGCGGCCATTTCAAGCGCTACCCTCGAGCTATGTTCCAAAGTCGTACCCTCGGGCATGTCAAGGATGACTTGGAACTCGCTCTTGTTGTCAAAAGGCAGCATTTTGACCTTAACCAAACCAAATCCGACCATGGCCATCGAGCCAAGCAGCAGAAGGGTTATCAGCGTAAAGAAGATCAGTCGCCACCCTGCATGGGCAAGAAGGGGATCCATGATTTTATGATACAGCCTGGTGAAGAAGTCATCGGGCACGGCATCATGATCATGACCTTTGGCGCCGACTCTGGCTTTGAGAAAACGGGTTGCCGCCCAAGGGGTGACGGTAAAGGCAATGATGAGCGAAAAAAGCATGGCCGCCGATGCCCCAATGGGGATGGGACGCATATAAGGGCCCATCAAACCGCCCACAAAGGCCATGGGAAGGATCGCGGCGATGACCGCCCAGGTGGCCAGAATTGTCGGGTTGCCGACCTCGCTTACCGCCTCGACTGCAATCCTGAGTAGTGATCGGTTT
>CBFCWR010000314.1:0-3889 GCA_965601575.1 uncultured Desulfofustis sp.
CCCCCAACAAGGGCGTCAATCCCGACGAGGTGGTGGCCATCGGCGCTGCCATCCAGGGCGGTGTCCTGCAGGGTGATGTCAAGGATGTTCTGCTGCTCGACGTGACCCCGCTGTCGCTTGGAATCGAGACTCTTGGCGGGGTAACCACCAAGCTGATCGATAAGAATACCACGGTACCGACCAAAAAGAGCCAGGTATTTTCGACGGCGGCTGATAATCAGCCGGCGGTTTCCATCCATGTGCTTCAGGGTGAGCGCGAGATGGCCCAGGACAACAAGACCATTGGCCGCTTCGAGCTGACCGACATCCCGCCTGCCCCGCGCGGCGTACCGCAGATCGAGGTTACTTTCGACCTCGATGCCAACGGTATATTGCACGTCTCAGCCAAGGATCTGGGCACCGGCAAAGAGCAATCGATACGCATCACCGCTTCTTCCGGTCTGACCGAAGAAGAGATCGAGAAGATGCAAAAGGACGCAGAACTGCACGCCGAAGAGGATAAGAAACGAAGAGAACTGGTCGAAACCAAGAACCAGGCCGATGCGCTGGTTCACTCCACCGAAAAAAGCCTCAAGGAATTGGGCGATAAGGTGGACGCCGAGACCAGGACCAACGTCGAAAACGAAATTGAAAACGTCAAGAAAGCTTTGGAAACAGACGATGTTGACGGGATTAAGACAGCAGTCGAGGCCCTCACCGCTGCCTCCCATAAGCTGGCTGAGCTGATGTATGCCCAGGCAGCCAAGGACAACCCTGATATGGGCGGTGATTCGAACGATGGCGGTGGTCAGCAACCTCCGGGTGACGACAAGGGTGACGACGATGTCGTCGACGCCGATTTCGAGGAAGTCAAGTAAGCAAAGACATTTCCTGAGAATCCCTTTTTAAAAGCGCAAAGGGAGAGGGGTTTTCCCTCTCCCTTTTTTTTTTGATTTGCAGTATGGTGTTCTCCGTTTTGAGGCTACCTTGCAAAATTTTCTTTTTGATCAATCTCTGCGTTGTGATCAGAAATTGAACCCTCGACGCAGTAGAAATACGCCTGCGGGTCAATTTCGGTCCGCGCCATGATCTTGAGCAAATATCCTCATTTGGGAAGGCAGCCCGGCTTTGAATATAATTATTTTTGCTCACAAATTGAAGTGATTACATCATGAGAATACTATCTGGTATCCAGCCTTCTGGAAAACTTCATATCGGTAACTATTTCGGTATGATGAAGACGATGATCTCGCATATGGAAAATGCGGATCTCTATGTCTTTATCGTCGACCTGCATGCCTTGACCAGTGTCCATGACCGTGATCGGCTCGCCCAGGGAACCGTCGAAGCCGCTGCCGATTTCATGGCCCTGGGCCTGGATCCCGACAAATGTACCTTCTGGGTCCAGAGCGACGTACCCGAGGTGTGCGAACTGACCTGGGTATTGTCGACCATGGCCCCCATGGGACTGCTGGAACGGTGCCATTCATACAAGGACAAGATCGCCAAGGGGATCAGCCCGAGCCACGGCCTCTTTTCCTATCCCATCCTGATGGCCGCCGACATCCTCCTCTACCAGGCCGAGCGGGTGCCGGTGGGCAAGGATCAGAAACAGCATCTGGAGGTGGCCCGCGACATTGCCCAGAAGTTCAATAACGAATTCGGCGATACCTTTGTCGTCCCCGAACCGGCCATCGACGAACAGACGGCCGTGGTACCGGGGATCGACGGCCAGAAGATGTCAAAATCCTACGACAACACGATCCCGATCTTCATGGAAGGGAAGGGCTTGAAAAAGCAGGTAATGGCTATCCAGACCGATGCCACTCCGGTGGAGGAACCAAAGAATCCTGACACCTGCAATCTGTATAAAATATTCACCCTTTTTGCCAGCCCGGAGCGGTTGGCTGAGGTTCGCGATCTCTATGTGAACGGGGGGGCGGCATACGGTTATCTGAAACTGGAACTGCTCGAACTGATTACCGACCGTTTCGCCGAGGCAAGGGCCAGGAAGAATGAATTTCTCGCTGATCCGGGCGAGGTTCGCAACATCATGCGCAGGGGAGCGGATAAAGCCAGGCAGAAAGCGCTACCGACCCTGGAACTGGTAAGAGACAAGGTCGGATTGAACTATTGAAGGTGACAGCTATGGAGTACGGGATTAATCGAGAAGAAGCGCTGGAGCTGGTGCACGCACACCTGAGCAACCCACACATGATCAGCCACAGTTTGGCTTCAGAGGCCGTCATGGGCGCCCTGGCCGAGCGACTGGGCGAGGATGTCGAAAAGTGGCGGCTGGCGGGGCTGCTGCATGATATCGATTCAGAGAGCCACAACGACCTTGACGTGCATACCCGCGAAACAGCCCGAATCTTAACTGAAAAAGGGGTCGATCCTGAGATCGTCGAGGCCATTCGTCTGCACAATCCCCAGGCTCATCCAGGAGAAGAGCGGTCCACCCGGCTGCACCACGGACTGGCTGCCGGTGAAACGCTCACCGGGCTGATTGTTGCCGCCGCCCTGGTCAATCCGGCAAAGAAACTTGCGGCAGTTAAACCAAAGTCGGTGAAAAAACGGTATAAGGAGAAGGCCTTTGCCCGGGGAGCAAACCGTGAGATTATCGCAGAATGTGAAAAACTCGGTTTGACCGTGCCTGAGTTCTGTGAGCTGGGCCTCACCGCAATGCAGGAGATCGCCGAGGATATAGGTCTCTAGGCTGTCTTAAAAATAGGGGACAGACCCGAATTGAGGGTCTGTCCCCTATTTCTCTTTGTGTCCCCGTAATTTCGTGGTTGTTTCCTCTTCTTAAAAATCTACCAGCTCAACATCAAACACCATCACCGCATTGGGGGGAATAGGGCCCCGTCCTGAGGCTCCGTAACCCAGTTCCGGGGGAATGATGAGGATGCGTTTCTCCCCCTTTTTCATGCTCAGAAAGGCCTCATCCCACCCTTTGATCACTCGGCCGCTGCCCACCGGGAACCTGATCGGATCATTGCGGTCATAGGAGCTGTCGAATTTTGTCCCGTCAATCAGCTTGCCGGTGTAATGAGCGGTTACGGTCGTGCCTTTTGCCGGAGTGGCCTCACCGGCGCCTTCCTCGACGACCACATATTTGAGTCCGCTGGGGGTGGTGATGGCTTCCGGGTAAAGCGCATCTATCTGGATAGTCTGTGCTTCCATGGCCGCCAGTTCTTTTTCTTTCTGGCGCTCGTCAAGGCCAGCCAGCAGAGCATCAAATGCTGCCTGATCAGCCTGGAAGGCTTCAGCATCTTTGCCGACCCTGATTATTTCAATGGACTGGATCACGTCGCCTTGGGCGATGGCATCCACCACCGACTGACCCGTGATCACATAGCCGAACACCGTGTGTTTGCCATCCAGCCAGGGAGTGGGGACATGGGTGATGAAAAACTGCGACCCATTGGTGCCTGGACCGGCGTTGGCCATGGACAGGATGCCGGGAGCGTCATGCGTGAGGGAGGGATCGATCTCATCGGGAAAGGTATAGCCCGGACCGCCGGTGCCGGTTCCAAGCGGACAACCCGCCTGAATCATGAAATCCGGAATCACACGATGGAAGGTGAGACCGTCGTAAAAGCGGGTACCTGATTTACTGCCGCCGCCCAGCTCTTTGGTTCCTTCCGCCAGGCCGACGAAGTTGGCCACGGTCAGCGGGGTTTTCTCATATTCGAGCACACAGAGGATTTCTCCTTTGCTGGTAAAAAATTTTGCATAAAGGCCGTCTTTTAGTTTTGCCTCGGACATGTCTGAATCTCCATGGATATAGGTAAATAAGGTAACCAGAACAAGTAATATTCGGGCTGATCTGCTCATGATGCCTCCTCTTTGGTTCGTGTGAGGTTCGACGAACTGTTCTGACTACACGATAGACCCAACCTTGTCAAGC
>CBFCWR010000315.1:0-3874 GCA_965601575.1 uncultured Desulfofustis sp.
GTGATAGACGCCGAGGCTGCACATCGATTTCAACAGTGCCATGAGCTGCTGAATCCCATTCTCATCACCCAGCATCTCGGGCTCGACTTTCAGGTTCAACAGGGTACCCTGGACAAAACGGTCATGGCAGATCTGAGAGACTGATTTGAGCACTGCACCGGGACCGAGCCGGTCGGTGCCCCCCGAGGGAGACACACCGTCGGCCAGCGGCCGCCACGCTTTTCTGCCGGAAGGCAGGGCGCCCACTTCGAGTCCGAAGGGCGTGTTGCCCGAGACGGGCAGGATGCCGGGGGTCATGGTGCCGAACTTGCTTTCATAGCGCTCAATCTCGTCGGCGAAGAAGGTGAACAAATCGCCTACCAGCCGATCTACCTGCGGATCGTCGTTGCCATATTTGGGAGCTTTTCGGCATCGTTTCAACAGTTCCTCATGCCCTTCGAAGTCATCATCGAGGGCCTGGACAAGTTCCGTCATGGTGGCTTTTCGGGTGTCATAGACGACATGTTTGACAGCCGCAACGCTGTTGATTAAATCGGCCACACCGATGAGGATAATGCCGTTGCCGGTATTGTACTTGGCGCCTCCCCATGCATAATCTTTGGCGTTCTGTATACATTCTTTAAAAGTCAGCGACAGGGCCGGGCAGGGCCTGTTCATGCAGACTTCGTCAATAACGTGATTGCCTTTGACCACCGCCCTGGTGATATGCGAAAACTGCTGCTTCACCGCACCTAGAAAATCATCGAAGCCAGTAAAATTGTCGGGGTTCCCTGTGGGCACCGAGACCTGCTGCCCGGTTTTTCTGTTGACGCCGTTGAGCAGCGCAAACTCTACCACAGAACCGAGATTGATATCGGCGAGGGCGGTAAAGTGGCGCAGTCTGCCTTCCAGATTGGTTTCCACACAGCCGCAGGGGTTCCAGTTAAGCGCCTCTTTCAGGGGTATGCCCTTGTTCATCAGCATGCGGATACCGATATCATCGTTGTGGAAGGCCGGGAAACCGGTACCAAGGGAAATGAGTTCGACGATTTTCCTGAGAAATGTGTTGGGGTTCTTGGCCAGGCTGTAGCGCACCGAAAGTGAAGGCTGGTAAAGCTGCACGTCCATGGTCGCCTGCACGATCATATGGGACAAATCATTCACCGCATCCCGGCCCGCCTCGTCAACACCGCCGACACAGACGTTCTGAAACATGGGATACCCCGCAGCGAACTCGGCCGTGACTTCATCCTGGAACAGGCAGGGTTCGCTGAATTTAACCCAGAGACAAGCCAGCAGTTCCTGGGCCTGTTCTCTGGTCAGGGCGCCGCTGGCCAGGTCATTCTTAAAATAGGGCCAGAGATACTGATCCATGCGGCCCGGATTGTAGCTCGCCGCGTTCTGCTCCATGAATATACAGGTCTGATAGAAATAGAGCGATTGCAGCGCTTCTCTGAAGGTGGAGGCAGGTTGTGCGGGCACTCTGTTGCAAATTCTGCTGATTTCCAGTAGTTCGTCGCGTCGACCCGGATCACTTTCCGCGGCGGCCATGATTTCGGCCTCGCGACTGTAGCGGGTAGCCAGAATTCTGATACCGTCGGCCACGATCAGAAGCGACTTCAGATAATAATCCTTTTCATAGTCGCCCGGCCTGGTGAGATCCAGCTCTTCTCTGCGTGCCTTGATTTTACTTTCAATCCCCTCAATGCCCACACGAATGAGCCATTCGTAGCCAGCTGTTGTTTCTCCGAAACCTCTTACTGCCTTGCGGTTGATATAAATAACACCGGCGTCCCTGAGTGCCTTGGTGTCACCTGGAATCTGGGCCAGCCACTCTTCATAATTGGATCGGCCTTTCCAGAAAGGCTTGATTTCCTGCTCGAACAGTGCGCGATCGGCGGGCTGGAGGTGAAACGGATCGTAGGGTCTTTCGGAGATCGTATCGAGTTCATCATTGAGTACGGACCAGCAGGTATCGGCAGAGAGGATCCCACCGCGAATTTTGCTGCCCGAACAGCCTACGATAAGTTCATCATCCCATATTTTGATGGTTTTTTCCTGGCATTGCAGCCTGAATGACCTGGCTTTCTGGACCACCAGCGGTTCGCCTTGGGACTGTGTGAAGCCGCGGGTTAATATTTGGGCATTCTCCAGATCCATCTCTGGTCTGGTCGAGATAACCCGCTGCTTTAAACGATGTATCCTGTCCATGTAAGATGGTTGGTTGCTGGTCCGTCGACTGTTATCCACTACCAGTTTCATCGCTCTCCTCCGCTGCCCCGCTCGGTTTGTATCTTATGCGCCATGCGGTTGATGTGGCCGCCGCATGGGTTCAACAGATAGTGCAACCGTACAGAGAGCTAAATCCTTGTGTCAAGGTTTATTTCGCTGGGAGGTGGCAGAAATATGGAGCGGTGATAAGCGGATTATCGGATCACCCGTAAAGAGGGTGAGCTTCTGATGAGGGTGCTGCATTACGGTGCTGCCTATCGCCATTGCATAGGCAGGGGACAAAAAAGGGGAAGGGCCCGGTTCTGCCCTTCCCCTGGGAGGAGGAATGAGAGGTTTTGTTGCTGATTAGTTGATAGTTATCTGTTTGGGTTTCTGTTCTTCAGGTTTCTCGATTTTGAGGACGAGTACGCCGTTGGTGTAGCTGGCGTCGATGTGTTCCTCGGTTACTTCGAACGGTAACTTGAAAGTGCGCTCGAATTTTCCGAATCGACGTTCACGTCGATACCCGCCGTCTTCCTTTGTCTCCTCCTCGCGATCATGTTCACCAGAAAGAGTCAGAAGGCGTCCTTTGACATCTACCTTGATCTTCTCTTTTTCGATGCCCGGGATTTCGGCTTCAACTATGATTTTTTCGTCTTTTTCATAGATATCAACCGTCGGGTGCGGTCCGTTACCGACTTCGTTGTAAACTGAGGTAAACGGAGTAAAAAAGTCATCGAGTAAACTGGTGTGCCGATGAGGCTTGAGTCCAAATCTGGGTCTGTAGGTTGTCATGTACATGTCGTTTCTCCTTGATGTTGTGTTTTTTTTGCTTTTGTGGTTTATCTTTGGTAACTAAATGGTAATAATTAAACCAAACATGTCAATAAAAAGAATATTATTTTATATAAAATACCATTAAAGTAATATACCAGAAGGCTCATAGAAGGAGATGGCAATGCGAAATAAAAAGAAATCGGTCGAATTCGTCATGCTGTCTGAAACATATTCAGCTGATTTGCGGGGAAGACAGTCAGTACGCACCACCTTTAAATTGACCCCGCGCTCCATCGATGCACTCAGCCTGCTGGCCAGTCAACTGGGTATTAAGCAGAAATCAATTTTCGATCATCTGGTCGACGATACGAGGGCTTTGCAGGCCCTGGCGCGGGATCTTGAAAACAGGGCTGAGCTGGCTCAGGACAGGGTGCCCAAAACATATGTAATTTCAAGAAAAACGCTTGAGAATTTAGAGCAGGTATGCAAGCGATACCAGGCTCCCAGGGACGCGCTTGTGGAGTTCTGCATCGAACGCATCATGCCGCTTATCAAAGAGGAAAAAGAGAAGCACCTCAACCGTCAAAAACTGCAGACCAAGCTCGATCAATTTTTAGTCCTCAGCAGGGAACTACTTGAAGATGCGGACAAGGAGCTTGACCGTGATGACCCGGTTTTTGAACAGGTCTATCAGATGGCCCGTGCTACCCAGTCCGGCTATGATGAAATCAATCAGATTATAGAAAAGGGCGCGCGTCTGGAAGATTATTGAAGATCGAGTTCCTCCCCGGGTAATCTTTCGAAAAGCAATATCAGCAGAGCGTTTCAGCCTGATCAGATTGTACACTTGAACCGCTCTCAGTTTTGTCTGGAAAATTTCCTGGTAATCTGGTAATACCAAGCTGCT
>CBFCWR010000316.1:0-3866 GCA_965601575.1 uncultured Desulfofustis sp.
CCGACCCCATGGTAACCGACGCCGACACCGCCACCGATCCCGATTCTATCGATAAACAGTGTGGTCTCGCCGCTGCCTGCGGGAAAGCTCCCTTCTATGAGCTTGTAGTTATAAATTAGATCAGAACCCTCGATTCGGGGGTTTGTTATCTCAACGACAGCAACGGTGTTTTGGTTATTTCCCTCTTCATACACCGATAGTGCGGCATTAGGGGGGACCGCGCCAAAGTTATTTTTTCCGGCCTTTGCTGTCCATTCAGAGAGATAGTCGGCCATCTTGAGATGCCCGGCAATACGTTCAGGACGATCGGAGAAAAACAGCGTCTGCTGATTTACGTCTACAAGACGGAAAGTCTTAGCACCTTCGTCCACATTCACACCTTCTGCAACATGGACGAACATGAACCGGGCGTCTTTTGCAGATGAAGATGAGGTAGTTGAGGTTGATGCACATGCCGCCAAGGCCAGTATAATTGCTACAAGGAGAAAAAACGTTCCTGATTTATCAATTGATTTTAATAAGTTAATCGAAATTCCCATGTGTTTTGCTCCTATGCGTCAGGTATCTCATGTTTTTTTAGTGAACACCCAGCTGCTGTTACACCTTTTATTTTACTGAGTGATCTCGTTCAATAACTTCTGGGATTGTTCCTGATATTGTTGCTCTGTGATCAGCCCCTGCTCTTGCAACGACTTCAGTTCCTTCAGGCTCGCAACAGCAGAGCTTTGAGAGCTTGTCATAGCTGAAGCAGCCGGTTGAGCAGGCGGCGGCGCGGCGGCAGCCGGCTGTGCAGGCGGTGGCGAAGCGGCAGCAGCGTGAGTGGCTGCAGCAGCTGTCGCCGTGGCGGCTGAACCAATCATCACGCCACGCCGAAGTGCACGACGTCTTACTCCAAGAATATCAATGAACAGAGAAGATGGCCCACCCACTAGAGGTAACTCCCCGTCTATCAGAGTAATATCGTAGGTGAGATCATTCCCCTGATACCTCGGGTTATTCAGTGTGACAACAACATCAAGAAGATAGTCCTTGTCTCCCTCAAAAACGGACAGCACTGCGTTGGGAGGGTCGGCGTCGAAGCTATCCTTGCCATCGGTCCAGGTTTTTAGATAATCGTTTTTATTGAAGTGCCCGGCTATACGATCAGGGCGATCAGAGAAAAACAGCGTAGTAGGGCTGACGCCCTTAAGTGTCATGGTCTTCTTTTCTTTATCGATGACAACGCTTTGCGAATTCTGGACCAACAGCAGTTGCACCTTGCCATAAATAGCTGGTGAATCGGCGGCAATGGCGGCCACAGGGATTAAAACAGCACAGGTAATCAGAAAGACCGCTTTTATTTCATATTTAATTGCAGCTAACCTTGTCATATTCCTCTTCTCCATCTTTAAACGTTACCATGTTTCAGCCGTTGCCACTCCACACAGAATCGCTGTTCGGGACGGCATTCATCCGGTACAATCGCCTGAGCTGGTCTGCACCGTTACTCGCCCAGCTTGTCGCTGCACTTCGCTTGCCGCATCTTGGAAAAGTCCTCCATGCTTGTGAGGGGCAGGGATCATTGTGCAGCCTAGAGGTCGCCTGCCCCGTGCTGTTTTATTTGCTTGTCACCGCAGCCATTTCTTTTCGCAAAGGATCAGCGTGCGGGTTGGACACATTTTTCCTGATCAAAATGTCCGTCGGACTTACCTTTGTGCCGTAATATGCTTCGTTAAACTTGTCTTTTGTTTTAACGACGGCGCCATTCAGCGCAACACCGGCGAACGCCCCTTTCGAGCGGGCATATGACAACACATCTGCGGTCTGGGCAGCCGCGCCGCCGCCCACCGGACCTGCAGCAAGAGTCAGATCGGCGCCCAGTTTGAAAGAACTGGTCAGCAACTTCTCCATGCCGCGCTCGGTCATGATAAGCAGCACCACTTCGGATGCTTCGCCGCCGAACTGAAGGCCGAACGAGACAGACCCAATCGTGTAAAATGCCGGATTTCCCCATTTGCCAGTGGCTGCATCGTGCGCGACGAGCGCTCCAGAGCCTCCCGATCCGCCGACAAAAAACGCCCCCTTGATGCTTTGGGGGATGACCAGGACGGCCTTGGCTTTTTTAACCTGATCTTGGAACCATTTGAGATCGGGATCAGATGCGAACCCTTTGACAACAGTAGTGGCATTGTCGACGAGGTTCTCCGCTTCGACCTGTTCAGAACCATAGGCACCTGAGACAAGTACATAAAAGATTGAAAGAAATACAATGGTGGTAAGGCCTTTTCTAATCATGATAATCGCTCCTTTTAATATCATTGGTGATTTGGTTGTGTGACTTACTGTCAGTTATGTCTCGCGGGTCAATGCTGAACAAACTCATTAATCAGTATTTTCCCGTCAAATTTGGCGGACACTTTGATGGTTGTTAAAATTTAAAACCTACACCAAGCACCGGTCCGCTTATCTGTAGGTCTTCCATGAACCTGTCATCACCCAGATCGAAATAGAGAAACCGGTAGCCCAGCTTGACATCGAACCACTTGTAGCGGTAGCCGATGGCCGCAAAGAGCTGGGTGCTCAGGTCAGAGCCGCCGGCGCCGATATCGGCGTAGTAAGGGAGAAACCAATGTTCGTTGATGGCAAACTGCCCCCTGATGCCGATAATGCCGTCGGTAAGGCTTTCATTATCAGATCTGGATTGCCCCGGTGTACCCGCGATTTCCGCATCTATTTCGGCATCGAGCGACAGGTAGCGCACCCCGCCGACCACCCCCAAAAGGGCCCGATCGGTGTGGACGAAATCGTAGCCGACGCCGCCGTGCACTACCCAGGAGCTGATATCGAGGCCAACGGAGGTTGACCCGAACCGTGTCTCGGTGGTTCCCGAGTCGCCGAGATCGAGATACACGGTATCGATGATCAGTGACCAGCGGTCATAGCGTCCCTCGTAGGTGCCCATGAATACCATTTCCAGATCTTCGAGAATATCGGAGGCGTCCACTTCCACATCCGGTTGATTCTCGATGGGGTATTTGGCCGTACCGTCAAGCCCCGCCAGCCAGCCGTAGATCGAGAGATGGTTCTGCCAGCCGCCGCCTTCTGCGGCGCCGGCGTTGACGACGCCGAGAAAAAACACAGCCGCGACACCTGCAGCAAGTATTGCTTTGCCAAATGGCATAGTTACTTTACGCATTTTCTAATACCCGTTTGCATGTCGTATTTTTCAGTCTATTTCAATGGCCCGACTGCCATGCAATCGGGCCATTGAAGCTTACCGGCTACTCGCTCATCCTGTTATTGCGCTGCGCGGATTCCAGCTACTCGCGAGCGGCCGCGACCTTCTTCATCGCGTCCTCGAGCTTCTTGATGTCCGCGGGCGACAGCTGCGGCCGGTCGATCTCCAGGGTCAGCTTGTGCAGCTTCGCGGTCAGCTTGAACGGCGCCGAGTAATCGGCTTCATTGACCGGGGTCAGGGTGTCGGAACCGATGTCGAAGCTCTCGTCCCACTGCAGGATCACCGGGAGTGTCTTCTCCATCTTCTTCGTTTCGACGACCTTGCCGTCAACCTTGAGCGTGCCGGTGCCGCTGCGGCCGATGCCGCTCGTGCTGCCATAGGCCAGCGTCTCGGCGCCGAGGCCGTCATAGTCGAAGTCGAAGACGACGGTGTGCTTGCCCGGGCTGAGGGCCGGTCCCTGCCACTTGATGCGCTCGAGGTTGACCATGTTCCACACGAAGGTCGGCTTGCTGTCGAGCAGGTAGAAGATATAGCCGCCGAATCGGCCGCCGGAGGCCACGATCGCCCCTTCGGCGCCACCTTCAGGCACCTCGATCTCGGCGGTGAAGGTGTAGGACGAGTTGAGGATGCTCGGCGAGTCGCCCTGCGG
>CBFCWR010000317.1:0-3858 GCA_965601575.1 uncultured Desulfofustis sp.
AAGAGCCTCTCTTCGATAAAATACAAAATTGGATGGATCTGAATGGTTCGAGGCCCCGCCAAGGTAATGATGCATTTAATGTGTGGGGTTGTCGCGCTGTTTGCCGATCAGCTTATCAGATTGACAGGGTATTGAAGTGTGACAGCGAAATTCAGCATTCAACCGCTGAGCTTACTTTTGCAGGAGGCTCTCATCACTTAGGATTTTCTCCAGGCAGATCCTGACGTGCAGCCATACAGGACGTTGTTCCCCGATATATCGACAGGCAGTGATTTTATATGAGTCAACAGCATCAAAGAATTATTGCAAAAGAGCTCCGGATTCCCGTTGCCCAGGTTGCCGCTACTGTCGATTTGCTGGCGGACGGGGCCACCGTTCCCTTTATTTCCAGGTATAGAAAAGAAGCCACCGGTTCTCTTGATGAGGTACAGGTCACCGCCATACGGAACCGTCTTGCCGCACTCGCCGATTTGGACAAAAGGCGGCAGAGCATCATCGAATCGCTTGCCGCGCGGGAGCTCTTAAGCGGTGAGCTGCAAGCCAGTCTTCACAAGGCGGACAACCTGGCCAGCCTGGAGGACATCTACCTTCCCTATAAACCCAAGAGAAGAACAAGGGCCATGATTGCCCGTGAGAAGGGGTTGGAGCCGCTGGCCCGGGCTCTTTTCGCACGACACACGGATAACGTTGATGCGGCTGCTTATGTCGACGATGAAAAAGGTGTGGGGTCAATCGATGATGCATATGGCGGGGCCAGGGATATCATCGCTGAATGGGTGAGTGAGAATTTGCAGATTCGCGGAATTCTGCGAAGGCTTTATGCAGACAAGGCCGTAATCGTTTCCACAGTCGTGAAAAAAAATCAGCAGAGCGGGGAGAAGTTTCGCGACTATTTCGATTGGAGGGAGGAAGCGAAAAAAGCGCCAGGACATCGTCTGTTAGCCATGTTTCGGGGCGAAAAAGAGAAGGTGCTTTCTCTGTCAATAAAGCCGCCTGATGAGCTGGCCCTCCCTCTGCTGAAGAACCATTATGCCGCAAAAGCAGAGCACACACAGGTTGAACAGGCTTTGATCGACAGCTACAAACGGCTGCTCGGTCCTTCTCTGGAAAACGAGCTGCGAAACAACCTCAAAGAGCGGGCAGACCGGGAAGCGATCAGTGTTTTTGCAGACAATCTCAGAGAATTGCTGCTTGCTCCTCCACTGGGGCAAAAGCGCACCATGGCCTTGGACCCTGGTTTTCGAACCGGAGCCAAGCTGGTCTGCCTGGGTGAACAGGGGACGCTGCTGCATTCGACCACCATCTACCCGACCGCAGGCGGCAAAAAGGATGAGGCGGCCAGGATTGTCAGGGATCTTTGCAGGAAATACAAGATCGAGGCAATCGCTGTCGGCAACGGCACTGCCGGAAGAGAAACGGAAGCTTTTATCCGCGATCTCAACCTCGGGCCTGAGATCATGGTGACTCTGGTCAATGAGGACGGAGCCTCCATATATTCAGCCTCCGAGGTTGCCCGTCGCGAGTTCCCGGACCAGGACATCACCGTTCGCGGGGCAATTTCCATCGGCAGGCGATTACAGGATCCCCTCGCTGAACTGGTAAAACTGGAACCGAAATCCATTGGCGTGGGGCAGTATCAGCATGACGTGAATCAATCCGAGCTGAAAAAGAGTCTGGAGGATGTGGTTGTGAGCTGTGTAAATTCAGTTGGGGTCGAGGTGAACAGTGCTTCTCTTGAGCTTCTCACCCATGTGTCCGGCCTTGGCCAGTCTCTCGCCGCTTCTCTCATCCAGTATCGCAATGACCACGGTCCTTATAAAAGCCGCAAGGAGTTTATGAAGGTTCCCCGCCTTGGGGCCAAGGCCTTTGAGCAGTGTGCCGGTTTTCTTCGCATTCATGATGCGGATAATTCTCTGGATGGATCGGGCGTCCATCCGGAGAGGTATGCCACTGTTGAGAAGATGGCCGCAGATGCGGGATGCTCGGTGGCTGATCTCATGGCTGGCGAAGATGCCAGAAGAAAGGTGGACATAAGAAAATATGTGAGTGACGACCTGGGCCTACCCACCCTGCAGGATATCATGGAGGAACTCGCCAAGCCCGGCCGCGATCCCCGGCAGAGATTTACCGTTTTCACCTTTGCCGACGGAATTCATGCAATCAGTGATTTAGTGCCGGAGATGCGGCTGCCGGGAATCATCACCAACGTGACCAAGTTCGGCGCCTTTGTGGATATCGGGGTTCACCAGGACGGTCTCGTCCATATAAGCCAGTTGGCGGATCGATTTGTCAAGGATCCTTCCGAGGTTGTGAAGGTGCGTCAGCAGGTGATGGTTCGAGTTATCGAGGTTGATGAGAAGCGAGGGCGGATTTCATTGTCACTGCGAGACGTCTAACCGGTAAAACCATCCCTTTTCTCATGGGTTTTTCGATTTTTTCATCTGTTTCTTCGTTCGTCTGGTGGCGACCGCTTTCAGGGGATCATCCGGCCAGAAATGTTTTGGATATCTGCCCTTGAGTTCTTTTTTTATTTCCGGATAGGTTCGCTGCCAGAATCCCGCCAGATCTGCGGTCACCTGCAGCGGCCGCTGGGCGGGGGAGAGAAGATGCAGCAGAACTGGGATGTTGCCGTCGCAAATCACCGGTGTGTGCCGAGTTCCGAACATCTCCTGGATACGAACGGCAAGCAGAGGCGGCTCACCGTGCTGGTAGCGAAGCCGGATCCTCGAACCGCTGGCCACGGCAAGGGTGGTCGGAGCCAGACGGTTCAGCTGCTGCTGTTTGTTCCACCCCAGCATGGCGTTGAATATCTCCAGCAGATTAAGCTGTTTCAGTTGTTCTGCTTTATTGATGCCGGCAAGGTAGGGTTCGAGCCAGGAAAGATTGCGCAGCAGTTCGTTGTCGCTGAGATCCGGCCAGGGTTCATCGGGCTGCTGTGAGCGCCAT
Organism: uncultured Desulfofustis sp.; assembly: GCA_965601575.1. Taxonomy (GTDB): domain Bacteria; phylum Desulfobacterota; class Desulfobulbia; order Desulfobulbales; family Desulfocapsaceae; genus JABDQA01. The sequence continues at coordinate 2,947 of CBFCWR010000317.1, forward strand.
AAGCGCAGACAGTTTACCCTTGCCTGGAGTTGGCGTGACTCCCTGTCCCAGGGCAGACAATCTAACCCCATTTCTCTGATCCCGGTCAATAGGGCCTGGTTCACCTGATCGGCAGAGACTTCTCCGGCGGAATGTTCATCCACAACGATGGCGCCAAGGCAGAGGCGATCAACCGCAACAACTCTCTTGTTGTGGGTATCCCAGTACACTTCAGTCTTTTGATCAAACAAATTGCCATGCTGGCGGCGCAGTTCGGCAAGCGACACAGGTGCAGCAAGGAAAATCCTTCCCTGTGTACTGCCGGCATCGAGCGTGGGAACCACGAGGTATTCACTGGACGAGAGCGGATCAAATCTCGGAAGACTGGCTCCGCTGCCGGAGGACAGGAGGTAGTTTTCCTGCTGGCCATGACGGCGGCGGGCGATTCGGTCAGGATAGGCAAAGGCCAGCAGGAGGCCGGCATTTTCCGGATCATAGGGGTTTCGGCGTTCGTGCAGGCGCTGCAGCCAGGTACGTGAATTTATATCGACCCTGCGGCATGCCCCGGGGTCGCCGCCTTTAACTTTCAGTGCAGCAGTGTTGTTTTTGCGCCACAACGAAAGCAGGTTGAGCCTGTCCTGCAGATCTGCGGTCGCCGCATCAGCAGCGTGAGCGTTGCTTCTCTGTATATCCCGTTCCGAGAGGAGCGCCGCCAGGTCGCAGGCCAGCACTGCCTGTCCTGATTTTTTCCCCTGGAGCAGCATGTGGCCCAGCCGGGGATGCAGGCCCAGACCTGCCAGTTGCCTGCCGGATTCAGTTATCCTGCCAGCACTGGTTATGGCACCAAGCGAAAAGAGGAGTTCTTTGGCCTGATCATACCCGCCCTTGCGCGGCGGGGTGAGCCACTGCAACTGGGCTGGGTCCCGGACTCCC
>CBFCWR010000318.1:0-3852 GCA_965601575.1 uncultured Desulfofustis sp.
GACATTTACGACGAGGAGGCACGGGCCAGAACCGACAAGCCCTTCGATTTTCCCGGGCTGGTCTGCACCCCGAGTGTTGAAGAGTCGCGACGGGTCAATCAGCAGGACGGGCCGGCCATTGTCATTGCCGGAAGCGGAATGTGCACCGCCGGCCGTATTCGTCATCACCTCAAACATGGTATCTGGGATCCGAGAAATACCGTGCTTTTCGTAGGCTATCAGGCCCCGGGTACCCTGGGCCGCATTCTGCTGGATGGCGCGGAGGAGATAAAAATGATGGGATCCGAGTTTGTGGTCAAAGCTGAAATAGCCAAAATCGGCTCATTCTCCGCCCATGCCGACAAAGACGAGCTGACCAACTGGCTCACCAGCTTCAAAAAGAAGCCGAAAACCATCTTTCTCATTCATGGCGAGCCCGACACCCTCGAGACTTTCAGCACCAGTCTCACCAGCCTGGGGTTCAACACCAAAATCGCCGAAAAGGATAAACCGCTTTTTAAATAGCCGGTATCCCCTAAAAAACCCGGATGATGAGAAACGTGCCACAATCATCCGGGCTGCCTAAGAGAAAAATAGGGGACAGACCCTCAAATCGGGTCTGTCCCCTATTTTTTAATTCTGGTCTTTTACTGGTTACTGAATCACCCACTGCCCCTGATCGTTCCTGCAGGCCGTCGTCGTTGTTTTCTGGGGCTGGCCATCGATGGTTGCCGTTACCTCGGCCTGTCGGCAGACCTGGTTGGTTGCGCTGTTCTGGTATGCGGGCTGCGGCACCACCTGGTAGTTAGAACCGGAGTCTGGATTCACCCAGGCCACAGGCTGCCCCGAGGGACCTGTTTCATAGGCCTGATTGAGCTGCGTTCGATCATATTTGTCCATTTCGTTACCGACGATATAGCCGAGCATTGTGCCGACTGCGGTACCGATCAAGGTTGCCTCGGTATTGCGGCCAATGGCCTGACCGGCAATGGCGCCGCCTGCCGCCCCTACGGCTGCTCCCTGCTGACCTTTGGTCAAGTTGGTATTGGCGCACGATGCCAACCCCAGCATCAGAACGCCGAGTGCCATAATGGTGATTGATTTCATATTGCCTCCATTATCCTTAAGTTACTCTTGGTAAATTGTAGTTTATAGAAATACTTGTAATTAACTATCGTTAGCTGTCAATCGCCTTACCGGCTTGACATCCCTGCTCTGTTCCTGTTCGTTTTGATCATCACTTTTCACCGACGATATCCGCCTGCATCGACTCGATTACCCTGATTGGATCTTCAGCCCTGGTGATCGGTCGGCCAACCACCACATGATCAGCACCGCTCCGCACCGCCTTGCCGGCAGTCACCACCCGGATCTGGTCGTCATCTGCTTTGACATTGGCACCCGGTCTGATTCCAGGAGTCACGATCAGCAGCTTGGAACCCAGCTCGGCCCTCAACGCCTGTGCCTCAAGCCCCGAAGCAACTACCCCGTCACATCCCAGCTCCAGGGCACGCCTGGCCCTGAACATGACCAGATCAGCAATGGTGCCTGTCATACCCATTGCTCGCATGTCCTCTTCGCCAAAACTGGTCAGCACCGTCACCGCCAGCAATTTTAAATCGCCCCTGGCCTCGATCGCGGCCCGGATGATCGGATCGTTGCCGTGGATGGTTGCCAGGCTGACCCCACGGTTGTTGACCTGCTCCACCGCCAGTTTGACGGTCTCCGGGATATCGAAAAATTTCAGATCGAGCATCACTTTATGACCCCGGTCAAGAATCCAGTCCACCGTGTTGAAGTAATCGGCCATGAACAGCTGCAAGCCAACCTTGAAAAAACCGATATGCGATTCACAGGCCTTAACCACAGCCTGCGCCTTTTCCCGCTGATCGACATCAAGAGCCACAATGATTCGATCTTTCAATTCAATATCCTTTGTCATTGGCGCTCCTGGTTGATTATCATCGCGGTGCACGATTCGTTTCGGCTGCCCTGCGCTCGGCCTCTTCGCACAATTGTTCAAGCTCAGTATCTTTAACAGGTTCGGAACTGCCGAGCAATTGTATGATTTTATCTATCATCGCTTTCTCGTGCCGGGCACCCGTCCCTTCTCGCTCGAGCAAGCTTTTTCCCTGCTCAATAATGTCCTTTTGCTGCGCAGCACGAGAAACTTCCCCGTGCCGATCGCCGCAATAAGACAAAAACGAATCGATAAACTCGCCAAACTGGATCGACTGTTTCATTGCCCCGCCGGCAACTGAAAAACTCTGCCGGTTAGAAAGCGTCTGTTCCAAACTCCGCCGTTCCACTGGTTTTTCAGCCGTCTTCGGGGCAGGACTGGTCTTCACTTTTGCCGGCAGCTGCACTTGCGGTTCCTGCCGATGCCGTTTGGGTTCGGAAATTATTTGTCCGGCATCGGCATCTGCCAGCTTCTCAGCTTCAGCTTCTTTCTCAAGCCCGTCCACCCTAGCAGATTCAGCAGCCGGAGCCTGATCCTGGTCCGCTGGGGCCTGGGTCACGCCGTCCTCATAGAGCACCGGCCGGTAATCGATGGAGAGGTAGAGCATAACTCCAACCGCCACCGCACAAGCGGATCCGACAATACTCAACAGACCACGCCGGCCGTGCAGGAAACCGGTTGCACCTTCACGATCAGAACTGCGTCCCAGCTCTTCGGAAAGCACAAGCCACTTTTCGCGACAGGACTCACAGACGGAGAGGTGATCAAAAAAGTGCTGCTGCTCGGCTGATCCCGGTTCGGCCTCGAGAAGCACGGCGAAACGCTCATCATCGGGACACGTGCGGTCGGCCTCTCGCCGATGCGCCGCCAGCCCCAGAAGCGCCAGTCGCTTCCGAGTTTGCTGGTTTTTCAGTTGGGTATCCTTATCACTCATTTGTACAATCCAAACTTCCGTTGCCAGTCCTGCCAATTATGACGGACCACTCACCTTTTTGTGTCCAGCAGCAGTTGCAGTTCTTCGCTGCACCCAGCCGATGCAAACGCTTTTCTGAGGCGATCATAGAGCCGCCGCAGTTTTCCATGAGCCTGGAAGCGGTTCAGTCCAAGCTTTTTACCCGCCGCGGCAACCGATAACCCCTCCACATGGTGGAGGGTCAGAAGCAGCCGCTCATCCGCCTTCAAGTCCACGTCGCAGCCGAGCAGCTTCAACAGAGCTTTTGATCTGCTCGGATCGGGGTCGGCGCCAAAGAACTGGTCGTGGAGTCCTTTCATTATCAGTTCCCGTTCTTTCTCCTCTACAATTACTTGGGTTGAACTGTGGGTTGACTCTGCCCCGTGCAGCTGGTCATCAAGAGATACCTCCTGATACTGGGTTTTACCGCAGGAGGGGATTTCTCCAAGAATCCGCTCGGCCACCAGTTCAACCTGATCCTGGCTGAGATGCTGGTAGCGGTCTGCCGCCAGGTGTGACGCATCAGAAAAAGAAAAGCGTTCCAAGCACATCAATCGATACAACAGGAGCCAGATGCCGCCCAGCTTCTTGAGCCACAGCGGCGGCCGAACGCGACCGAATTTAGTTCTGGCAAAGTCCTCCAGCAGGTTATAGACCACCGAACAGAAATAGGTCTTCAACCGGGCGCTGCCGCGGTAGCCTCGCAAAAGTTTCCACTCGTCTTTTTCGAGCCGCTCCATCACAAAGAGGGCAGCCTCCTGACTCAGGGATTCGTTAACAAACCGGCGTTGCGCCATTCTGTCCACAAGCTCCCAGTGCTCCACCGCCCACTTTTTGAAATAAAGATGCGTTTTCTGTTCCCGGCTGCCCCTCACCCGCTCGCCTTTCTAAGTTTATTTTATAAGGATGAGCCTTTTGCAAAACTAAGATTTTCGTTCAAAATCAAGGCATGCGAGAAATT
>CBFCWR010000319.1:0-3843 GCA_965601575.1 uncultured Desulfofustis sp.
TATCAGATCAGTCGAAACCTTCGTAGTGTATAAGAGCTTCAACCTCAAAGTTCCGTTGCAGATTCAGTCAGGCCAAGAGGTGCTATCATGAGCGATCAAAAGAGGCTTAGCACGACTGTACTGCATCCGTTTCACCTCGAGCGCAATGCCAACATGGCCGAATTTGGCGGCTATGACATGCCGCTTTGGTATCCTTCCGGCACCAAGGCTGAGCACCTGGCGGTGATCAGCCAAGCGGGGCTGTTCGATACCTCACACATGGCTGTTCTCACCATTGAGGGCAGCGGTGCCTTCGCGCTACTCCAGCACAGTTTCACCCGGGACCTTCGATCCTGTCAGGGAAAGAACGCGGGGCCGCTGACCATTGGTCGAAGCGTCTACGGGTTGTTTTTACACAGCGACGGAACCGTGCTGGACGATGCCATCATCAGCCGTTTAGGAGCTGAGCGTTATATGATCGTGGTCAACAGCGGCATGGGCGCGGTTGTCTGCAATCATCTCAAAGAGCTGTCCGAGGGTGAGGTACACCTTGACGACCATACCGATGAACTGGGTAAAATTGATCTGCAAGGTCCTGCCTCAGCAGCTATTCTGCAGCACCTGCTCAGTGATCCAGAGCAGGTGCTGACCGATATGTCTTATTTTTCCTTCAAGGGCGATATCTTTGCAGGCGGTTCCGACTCGCTTGAGTTCAAGGACGGTACCAGGGTAATCGTGTCCCGCACCGGTTATACCGGTGAGTTTGGGTTTGAGCTGTTTACTTTAAAGGACCAGGCCAGCAAGCTCTGGAACACACTATTGGATGCGGGTGAATCGTTTGGACTGCTGCCCTGCGGTCTGGCGGCGCGCGATTCTCTCAGGGCCGGCGCGATGCTGCCCTTGTCACATCAAGACATCGGTAATTGGCTGTTCGGTCATACGCCATGGTCTTTCGTACTTCCCTGGGACGTTGATCGCCAACGTTGGACCAAGTCGTTCGTCGGATCCCAGCAGCTGCTCCAGGGCGACAGAGACTACACCTACGGATTTGCCGGCTACGATCCGCGAAAGATTCAGGTCGGTGAGGCCAGCGAAGTGCAGGATAGCAATGGCAGACGAATCGGCAGGATTCTCACGTGCACCACCGATATGGCAATTGGCAGGGTGGAGGAGCAGATCATCAGCATTGCCACGCCGACTTCCAGTGGGCGTCCCGATTCATTCCAGGCCCGCGGATTGAGTTGTGGTTTTATACGGGTTGACCGTGCCTGTGAGCCGGGTGAGCAGTTATACTTGGTGGAAGGTAAACGAAAACTCAGAGTTGAAGTAAGAAACGATATCAGGCCTGATCGGACCGCGCGTGCGCCGATGGCCCGGATGAGATCAAGCTAAAAGGAGAGGGGTGACCATGAAAGAGATTGATGAGTTGAATCTGCCGGGAGACATTTACTACAGCAAAGAACATGAATGGGCCGCCAAAGATGGCGAAGTCATAAGAATCGGCATCAGCGACTATGCACAGGACCAGCTTGGCGACATCGTCTTTGTCGAGCTCCCCGAACCGGGATCGAGTTTCGAGCGGGATGAAGAATTCGGCACGCTCGAGTCGGTGAAGGCGGTTTCCGAAATCTATCTCCCGGTCAGCGGAGAAATTGTGGCGGTGAACGGTGCCCTTGAGGATGAGCCTGAACTGCTCAATGAGGATCCGTATGCTAACTGGATTGTTGAAGTTCGTCCAACCGACATCGATCAATACGACGAGCTGCTCAGCAGAGACGACTATGTGGCGATGTTGAAGGGTTAGACTCATGCGCTATTTACCTCACACGCAAGAAGAAATAGCTGAAATGTTGACCGTGACCGGTCAGCACTCTCTCGATGCACTATTTGCCCATATCCCTGAAGATCTCCGCTACCGGGGCGAGATCGACATACCCGGTCCATTGTCGGAGTGGGAGCTCACGGCTCATCTCGACCATTTGGGCAGGTCGATGTTTACCGGTTCCAGCCGGGCCGTACTAATCGGGGCAGGCAGTTATCATCACCATATTCCGGAGATTGTACGCAGCCTCTCGGGACGCTCTGAATTTCTCACCTCCTATACCCCCTATCAGCCGGAAATGGCCCAGGGGACACTGCAGGGAATATTCGAGTTTCAGACACTTACGGCCCGGTTGCTCGGTACCGAGGTGGCCAACGCCTCGATGTATGATGGCGCATCCGCGCTTGCAGAAGCACTGCTGATGGCGATTCGCATCTCCAAGAAGAAACGTACGGTGGCTATATCGTCAGCCGTGCATCCCCATTACAGGGAAGTCGTGCGTACCTACCTGGCCCCGGGGCCCTTTGAGATTGTCGAGCTGCCCTTCGGCGCCGACGGCAGGACTGACCTGTCCATTCTGGCCGATATCGATGATCTGGCCGGGGTGGCATTGCAATCACCCAATTTTTTCGGGGTCATCGAGGATCATGCCGCAGCAGCCGAGCTGGTTCACGAGCGCGGGGCACTTTATATCGCCAGCTTCAGTGAGCCACTGACCTACGGGCTCTATAAAAATCCCGGCTCGTTCGGGGCTGATATAGTCTGCGGAGAAGGCCAGAGTTTCGGCATGAATCAGTCCTACGGCGGGGCCGGGCTGGGCATGTTCGGCTGCACCCAGAAATTTGTCAGAAATATGCCCGGCAGGGTGGTAGGCCAGACCGTGGACAAGGATGGAAAACGCGGGTTCGTACTGACGCTTTCAACGCGTGAACAACATATTCGCCGGGAGAAAGCAACTTCCAACATCTGTTCCAACCAGGGTTTGTGCGCCATGACCGCTGCAATTCACATGGCGACCCTGGGTCGCACCGGGCTGCGGGAACTGGCCAAGCTCAATTATGACAAAGCTGCCTACCTGCGCAGGGGACTGGTCGCTGCTGGAGCCACACAACTGTTCAGCGGTCCGGTATTCAATGAATTTGTGGTTTCATTTGACTCAGATTTCGAGGCTCCGCGTGAACGGCTGCTGCAAAAGGGAATTGTCGCAGGTCTGCCGCTGGCTCCCTATTATCCTGATCTGGGCCAGGCCTATCTGTTCTGCGCCACTGAAACCGTTTCCAAACAACTGATCGATGAACTACTCGAAGAGGTGCGCCGATGACACACGGACCTGGAACCAACGGGTTGATTCTGGAAGAACCATTGCTCTGGGATAAAGGAAAACCGGGCAGGGTCGCCTACAGCTTGCCGTCCAGGGATGTGCCGGAGGAGCCGGTGGACGACAGCCTGGTCGGAGACGGTCCAGATTTCCCCGATCTTGGCGAACTTGATGTAATTCGACATTACACCCGGCTGAGCCAGTGGAATTTCGGGATTGATACGGGCATGTACCCGCTGGGGTCATGTACCATGAAGTACAATCCTAAAATAAACGAGAAAATGGCCGCCACTCCCGGTCTCGCTTCAGCACATCCGCTGCTCGAAGCAAAGCTCTCACAGGGGATACTCAAACTGCACCATGAACTGGAGCACTACCTCGCGGCCGTCACCGGGATGGATGCAGTTTCGTTGCAGCCATCCGCCGGTGCCCAGGGCGAACTCACGGCGATGCTTATGTTCGCCGCCTATTTTCGCAAGAAAGGTGAAAAACGGACCAAAATCCTGATCCCCGATACTGCCCATGGCACCAACCCGGCCAGTGCGGCACTGTGCGGATTCACCTCGATTCCGATTACCTCCGGGAAAAACGGAATCCTCGATCCGGTTTCGGTCGAAGAGCTGATGGATGAGGAGACCGTAGGTATCATGGTGACCAATCCCAATACCTTGGGATTGTTCGAGGAACAGATCAAAGAGATTACCGATATTGTCCACCGAAAGGG
>CBFCWR010000320.1:0-3840 GCA_965601575.1 uncultured Desulfofustis sp.
TTAAGCGCGACCTGCTTCAGCCGCTCGAGCGCTGCGCCCGATTCATCCTGATGACGGCTCTTGAAGTCCGCCAGCCGATCTAGTTGCTCCTGTTTATCTTCATCTGAAGCGCGCACCAGCTCAAGAGTTGCATTCTCCACATCAAAATCGGCGTTGGGATTCCTGAAGGTATTCACCCCGACTATCGGGTAATCGCCAGAGTGTTTGAGATGTTCATAGTACATTGACTCTTCCTGGATCCGGCTGCGCTGGTAGCCTGTTTCCATGGCGCCGAGCACCCCGCCGCGTTCGGTGATCCGGTCGAACTCGCTGAGCACGGCCTCTTCGACCAGATCGGTGAGTTCCTCGACGATAAAACTGCCCTGGTTCATATTCTCGTTTTTAGCCAGACCCCATTCACGGTTAATGATCAATTGGATGGCCAGCGCCCGCCGTACCGATTCCTGGCTTGGCGTGGTAATCGCCTCGTCATAAGCGTTGGTATGCAGACTATTGCAATTGTCGTAAATCGCGCAGAGCGCCTGCAGGGTGGTCCTGATGTCGTTGAACTGGATTTCCTGACTGTGCAGGCTTCGGCCTGAGGTCTGAATATGGTACTTGAGCCGCTGTGATGAGGTGGAAGCTCCGTATTTCTGTTTCATCGCCACTGCCCAGATCCTCCGTGCCACCCGGCCGATCACCGTATATTCGGGGTCCATGCCGTTGGAAAAGAAGAAAGAGAGATTCGGGGCGATCTGGTCTATGTCCATGCCGCGGGCCAGATAGTATTCGACGTAGGTGAAGCCGTTGGACAGGGTAAGCGCCAGCTGAGTGATGGGATTGGCGCCGGCCTCGGCGATGTGATAACCGGAGACCGAAACCGAGTAAAAATTCCTGACCTCATTGGCGATGAAGTATTCCTGGATATCCCCCATCATTTTCAGGGCGAACTCGATCGAGAAAATGCAGGTGTTCTGGCCCTGATCTTCCTTGAGGATGTCTGCCTGCACGGTACCCCGTACGTTGCCCAGCACCAGCTCCTTGATTTCCGCAGCCTTTTGGCTGTCGGGCTGGCGGCCGTTGTCACGCTCGTATCGTTCGAGCTGCTGGTCGATAGCCGCATTCATGAACATGGCCAGAATGATCGGCGCCGGACCATTAATGGTCATCGACACAGAGGTGGTGGGCGAACAGAGATCGAAGCCGTCATAGAGCAGCTTGATGTCGTCGAGCGTGCAGATGCTGACCCCGGAAGTACCTATCTTGCCGTAGATGTCAGGTCGCTCGGCCGGGTCCCAGCCATACAGAGTCACCGAATCAAAGGCGGTGGACAGCCGTTTGGCCTCGTAGTTGGCCGAGAGCAGCTTGAACCGCTGATTGGTCTGGGCAGGCCCGCCTTCGCCGGCGAACATCCGGGTTGGATCTTCGGCGGTTCTTTTTAAAGGAAAAACACCGCCCGTGTAAGGGAAGTAGCCAGGCAGATGCTCCTTTCTAAGCCAGCGATAAATATCGCCTGGATCTTTGAATTTGGGCAGCGAGATTTTCGGGATTCTCGAATGGCAGAGCGAGGTGGTGTAGAGCGGTACCCGCACCTCCCGACCTCTGACCTGATAGATCAGCTCATCGCCGGAATATGCTTGCTGAATTTCCTCCCAGTCCTGCAAGAGCGTTTCCGTTTCCTTGTCGATGGCGGCGGAGAGTTTGTCAGCCTCCTCGGTCAGCAGTGAACTCCCTTGTTTCGACCTCTCATCCCCCAGTGTGGCAAGATGTTCGGCACTTTTCAGCAGATGGGTGCGTTGGCTGATCTTGTCACCCTGCACTGAGGTTTTGAGGTGATAATTTCTGATCGTATCTGAGATTTCTGCGAGGTATCTGATCCTCTCTCCTGGGATGACAATGGTTTTCGATGAAGACACCTTGCCGTCAGGCTTGACCAGTGAAGGGCTGAATTCAAATTTGGTTTTTTCCTGCAGGAGTTCAACAATACCGTGATAGAGGGCTGAAACGCCGTCATCGTTAAACTTGGAGGCGATGGTCCCGTAGACGGGAAAGGTCTCCGGTTTCGCCCCCCAGTCTTTACGGTTGCGCTGCACCTGTTTGCGAATGTCGCGAATGGCATCATCGCTGCCCTTTTTCTCGAATTTGTTGACCACGATCAGGTCGGCGTAATCGAGCATGTCGATCTTTTCCAACTGCGAGGGGGCGCCGTAATCACTGGTCATGACATAGATGGAGATATCGGCCAGATCGGTGATTTTCGAATCACCCTGGCCGATTCCTGCGGTCTCGGCAATGACCAGGTCAAATCCGGCCGCCTTGGCGGCCATGATTGCCTCGGGGAGGGCTTCGGAGACTTCATTGGCCGAATCCCTGGTGGCCAGGCTGCGCATATATACCCGCTCCGAGTTGGAGATCGAATTCATGCGGATGCGGTCGCCCAGCAGGGCGCCGCCGGTCTTGCGCCTGGATGGGTCACAGCAGATCACGCAGATGTCTATATCTTTGATGTCATGGAGAAAACGGACGATAATTTCATCAGTGAGTGAGGATTTGCCGGCACCTCCCGTCCCGGTGATGCCGACCACCGGCGGGTTGTGGGTGTCGGCCAGCGGGCCGATGAGTGCACTGAGCTGCTTCAGTTGCTCGGGATTGCTCGCTTTGGCCTGTTGAAGCGCGGTGATGAAACCCGCCAGCACGCCCCTGTTTTCGACATTGAGCGCATCGGGCGTGAGATTGTGATGGTCGAGGGTGGAAAAATCCATCTGCTCTATCATGTGATTGGCCATACCCTGCAATCCCATGGTCGCACCGTCCTCGGGTGAATAGATCTTGGTCACCCCGTATGCTTCGAGCTCGGCAATTTCATCGGCGACGATCACTCCGCCGCCACCACCGAACACTTTTATATGCGACGCACCTCTCTGCTTGAGCAGGTCGATCATATACTTGAACGATTCCATATGGCCGCCCTGGTAGCTCGACATGGCGATGCCCTGGGCATCCTCCTCGATGGCGGTGTCGACCAGTTCCTGAACCGAGCGGTTGTGGGCCAGGTGAATCACCTCAACTCCGCTGTCCTGGAGGATTCTGCGCATGATGTTGGTCGATGCGTCATGGCCGTCAAACAGGGAAGTGGCGGTAATGATCCTGATATTGTGGCTGGCAGTGTAGGTGGTAATGGGTGCATTCATGTGTGCGTCCTCGTTTTCTATCTTGCAACCGTGGAAACGGTTGGCCAGGCTTGAAAGACTCGGGGCAGCTGCAAGCAGGATCAATCAGCGCCCACGCGTCCCGAACGAGGTGAATGCGGGGTGAGGAGCGAGATTAATCTTTTTTGTCAGCCAGAAACCTCATGATGAAGTCTGTCTGCTGGTCGATATACTGCTCAATAGTAAATTGTTTTCTGAAGTACCATCTTCTGAAGGCCCAGGTATGACCCAAGACAGAGATGTTGTGGCCCATCAGGTTGATGGTGTTTTCATCGAGACCGGCAAGCGGGCCTCTATCTTTCAGCTCAACGATTGCTTGAATAAAAATATCGGTGATGCGCAGCTCCGCTTCGAGCACCTTCCTTTGCCATTTGGGCGGCAGGAAGTGGGTGACCTGGTACATCAGCAGCAAGTGATCGCTCATTCGGTCACAGACCAGAAAATACTCGCGGATAACCTCGGCCAGCGCCGCCTGCACTTCCAGCGGCCTGCCCAGGGCCTCCTTGACGCCATGTTCGACCTCGGCATGAATGGCCATGCACACCAGATAGAGGACATCATCCTTGGTGGTGATGTACTCATACATCGATCCGATCGACAGGCCGGTGGCCTGGGCCAGAGCCCTGGTGGTGGTCTTGTGGTAGCCGCGTTC
>CBFCWR010000321.1:0-3804 GCA_965601575.1 uncultured Desulfofustis sp.
CTCGATCCGGTAAACCACACGAGTTACGTCCGTACTCGGCGGCTCGGCGGAGGGCATTGAAACGCTCGGACAACCGCAGCCTTTGGCTGTGCATTCACTCATTGGCAGCTCCTTTTGGGTGATATTTCTCTGTTCACTTGTTTATTTAGCACCCTGAAGTTACTATAGAGTCAAGTCCGATTAAGTTCGAAAGGAGCTTTGACCTATGAAACCGGAAATAAAAATTGGCGAGCTGGCCAGTCGAACCGCTTGCCGAGTGGAAACAATCCGCTTCTACGAAAAAGAGGGACTGCTACCATTACCACCACGCAGCACAGGCAACTACCGGCTGTACGGCAAGCTGCATGTCGAGCGGCTGCTTTTCATTCGTCGCTGCCGTTCGCTCGATATGACGTTGGACGAGATCCGGCGGCTGCTGCAGATCCGCGCCACGCCGAGGGACGATTGTTCCGCGGTCAGCGCACTCCTTGACAAACACATCCGCCAGGTCGGAACCCGAATCACGGAGCTTGAACAGCTGCGGGATCAGCTCCATTCTCTCAGCCTCCGTTGCAGCGGCACCCGTACTGCAGAGCAGTGCGGTATCCTGCAGCAGCTCGACAGTAAGGAATTCAACACCGAGGGCAAGCGTTTCCCGGCAGATACTTAACAACGCTGGTAAACCACATCATCCGCCGACAGGCCACTTACTTTATGGCCGTTGTTTTAGCCAGCTCAGCATCGATCATTCGTTTAAAGCCGGCCATGCTGCGCTGTTGAAGACGCTTCCCGTTTATGAATACCGTCGGGGTGCCGCTCACGCCAACCTTCCGCCCTTCCTGCAGGTCCGCATTGATCTTCTGTTGCAGCACCTGATCGTTAATATCTTGATCAAACCGTTCCATTTCGAGGCCAGCCTGTTTTGCCAGTTCGCGAATTTTCTGCGGGTTCAATTTGTTGTAATTTTCAAACAACAGATCGTGCAGCGGCCAGAATTTCCCCTGCCGCTCTGCGGCAAGCGCCGCTGTGGCGGCAGAACGGGCATTTTTGTGCATCTTCAGGGGGAAATTCTTAATGACCAGCCTGGCCTTGTCGGGATAGGCTTTTAAGACCTGTTTAAACAGCGGAACGGACTTAGCGCAGTAGGGGCATTCAAAATCATCAAAAACGACAATTTCTACCGGAGCGTCGGGCGCGCCCATTGAGGGTGCACCGGCGGTCTTGAGCGACACCACCGGCTGCAGGGCCAGCAGGGTCATCTCTTGCTGCTCGGGCATTTGCAGAATCAGCCGATCGGCTCCCTGAGGGGTGATCCCGGTCACTTTTGGGCCGACCTCAAAACTCCCCTGAAGCTGCCCATCGGCAGTGTAAAGTTGCACGTTTCCGGCTGTCGTCAACACATAGATACGCTTACCGTCAGCCGATGAGACCACCTGGCGCGGCGACTCTCCAAGAGAGACCGATTTGAGCATGCGCACATCGACCGAATTAGCCAGCAGGGCGGTGGCACTGAACAACAAAAACAGAATGACGAGCAGGCTTTTCTTCATGATTTTTCCTTTCTGGAATGAAATGGTTACGTGCGCCCTTTACGTTCTGAAGGCGGCGGTTACGGGTAGCGCTCTAATACTGCTGGTAGGGCGGCATGTTGGCCCGCTTGGCCATCTCCCGGATCGGATCGTAGTCAGCGTCAGTGAGTTGTTCGAAGCCGTCCACCCAGGCCGCCTTGAGCACCTTGACTTGCTCGCCGTCGATCTCCACGGTGTCTTCGGGAGTCAAATCCATGAGCGCCTGGCGGAATTTCTTGACCAGTGCGGGATCAGTATCATCGGCAGACCCGAAGGTACAGTAGGGGATGGTCGGGCTCTGGGCTAGAATATTAAAGTCATCGGCGGATATCTTCCCCTCCCGGACCATGATCTCCAGGTCCAGTGCCGGCGCCGCAGCCACGTCGTACTCTCCAAAATAGACTCCATAGATAACCTTCTCGTGCTTGAAGGAACCATGTGGTATGCCGTAGTAGGCAAGATCCTTCTCTGGATCAATCCCCTCCCGTAGCATCAGGTCGTACTGGGCCAGATATCCAGTCGGGGCCATTTGGGGGCCGAACCCCATCCGTTTGCCGCGGATATCCTCCAACTTGTCGATGCCGCTCCCTTTGCGGGAGATGATGGTGCCGGCCGTGCGAGAGCCGTAATTTCCACGTTTATCGGCTGCCATCAGTTGCAGAGCGTGATCTTTTTTGAGCATGACGTAGAGCAGGGAGTTTGTGTGGGTGAAAGCGAATTTTTCCTTGCCAAAACGCTCGTCGAATTCCTGAGTGTCTACCGGCACCGCCTCCAGCCTCACTCCCAGTTTCTTTTCCATGTAACGGGTCAGAGGGAGAAAGCGCCGCAGGGTCTCCTCCTTATTGTTGCAGTTCATGTAACCGATGCGCAGCGCTGGACCGTCAAAGGCCTGCTCACAGCCAGTCAGCAGCAGGGTGGCGAACAATAACAACGACAGATTGAAAAAATACCGAAACTTTTTCATCTTGAAATCCTCTCGTTAATGATTAGCAGCCCGGAAGGCTTTTTATGCAAAGGTTCGATCATATTCACCGCCCCGGTCTCAGGACGATCACGGTTGTCCCGGATCAGGATTGAAATATTCTCCATATCCACAGTACCCCACCAATTCCCGCTTGCATCAATACCTGTCAATCCATCATTTTGCAGAGCATACTCACCATTGCCTGCTAAGGAATTCCCTTTGATTTCACCAGTGAAACCCAGTATACGAATACCCGCCCGTCCGTTGCCGCTGATGCGATTGCCACGAATCAGTCCTTCGGAATCCTCCAAATACAGACCGTGCTCACTGTTCCCCCCCAGCAGGCTGTCCTCCAACGTAACTTTAGAACGCTGCAGGTAGAGCCCCTTGCGGTTGTCCGTAATATGGCTTGCCGTGATATTCAGAGTGGAATCACGCAGGTTCACCCCGTTGACCAGATTGCCTTCAATGCGGCTGTTCTTCATTGTCAACTCGTTGTAGACGCCACGCAGTCCCCAGTAACTACCAGATATGTCAACATCATTTAGGCTGACTTTTGAATTGCGGAACTGAATCCCATTACGGTTGTCTACAATACGACTATTTTTCAAACTGACTGTCGCCTCCTGGAACTGCAAGCCGCGCAAATTGTGACGAAAGACCGAATTGCGGATGACGGCACTGGCAAAATGGGCATGGTAACCCCGGTAGCCATACTCGACGATACTGTACGCCAGAACATTTTCTTCTTCTGACATCATCATGTTGATTGCCCCCCAGGCCCCTGGTCTGAGCTCGTCTGCGGCGGTAAAGCGTATCGGCGCTTCGACGCTGCCAATGGCCTTGAGGATTCCTTGGATAAATATCTCATTCTCGCCAACACCATCATCATTGGTATCGCGAAAAGTAAAACGCACCAGGGTGCCGGGGGAAATCGAAAGTGTCACACCGGGGGCAACAGTGAGCACTCCGTCAACTACAATTTCTCCCTCCCAGGTTGTGTCTTGCCAAAGGGTTTGATCGCCGGTGTAGGTCATCTTCGCAGCAACCGGTGAGACAGAAGCAAGAATTGCAAACAGACACAGCATGAGTACGATGGGTCTCATTTGCCACCCTCTTCACGGAGTTGCCTGAAGTCTTCTCGATTGCCTGCTAAAGAACCAACCAGAGTTCTTAATCCCGGGTCATAGGCAGCCAGACCTATATCGTTTTTCAAGATGCGGTTGTCATCCAAAAGGGGATTGCAACTGCGATCAATGAAGAGTCCTTCCTCCTCGTTCCCGGCTATCTGGT
>CBFCWR010000322.1:0-3786 GCA_965601575.1 uncultured Desulfofustis sp.
ACGAACACCCGATAGAAGGTCTGATGGGGGGTGCTGTAGGTCAGGAATTCTTTTCGCTTCTCGGTCATGCCGACGCAAGGCAGGACATCTATCTCCTTTACCTTGGCCCTCTCCACTGCTTCATTCCAGCTCAGATCCGGGGCGACTTCCATGGCTATGCCTGTGCGCTCGCTGAGCAACTGGACGTAGTCAGCGCACATGCCCCGGTAGCTGCCGTCTTCATCGATGAACTCAAACGGCACGAATTCAGGATCAACTCCCAGCAGGATCCGACGGTGCTCCATGAGCCACTTTCTTTCCGTGTCGGTGAGCTCAAGGTCGATATCCACTGTTTCATCCTGCTGCCCCAGCCATCTGGACACCGACTGGAAATAAAGAGAATTATTATCCTCCTTGAGCTTATGAAGATGCGTATCGATGATATCCAGGAGCTCCTGATTGACAGATTTTTTTGCCGCAAATCGAAGCTCGGAGAGTCGCACGATTATGGTGGTTTTATTGACCCTGAATTTTTTTTCATTGAGATCGCCGTACAGCCTCGGCAGGATACCGGCTTCGACCTCCTGCTGCTCCAGCAGCTCGAACACCTGGTCATACTCATCGACCCCTTTGTAGGTGACCTCCAGGCCCGCCTTTTTAGTCAGTTCCTTTAGTGATTTAAAATAGATGTCCTTGTCGAGCCCAGCAACTGTTCTGCCCGCCAGCTCGGTAATCGAGTCAAGTTTTATCCCATTTGTCGTGTAGACCTGACCCCAGTTGGGAAAAACCGTCTCCTTGTTGAAATCGTATTTTTCGGTTCGTTCCCTGGAGAAGGCGATAGCGGTCAAAAGATCTATCTCGCCATTTTGGAGCAGGTCCAAACAGTCCACCCATTTGCACGGAACGTATTCGATCTGCCAGTCTTCCTGGTTGGCAATGTAGTCCAAAAGATCAACATAGACGCCATGAGCTTTTCCCTGCTGATCATGGAAGACCAGGGGAAAGTCCTGATAGACGCCGACTTTTATCGTGTCGGAAGCGAAATTGGCAGGTGCGGTAAAACTGAGAAAAAGAAAAACAGTGAGTGGACAAACAAGCACTCTGAGAATAACCGGCAGGATGTGTCTCATGGCTGATGATCCGTGTATAGGGTTGGACTGCCTTTACTGCAACATACCTTCTCCCATTCCACTAGCTTTCGAGATTCAGCATCAGGTGCTCGATAAAAAGAAGATCAAAGAACGACACTTCTATTGTAGCAAAACCTAGGAGCGGCAACAATCTGTCAGTCTTGAGCAGGTGATGGTCCGATTAAACCTTGCTTTTGACCGCAGGATCGATGCCGCAAGCCCCAAAAAAGGGCAGAACCGATTGACTCGGCTCTGCCCTTTTTCTGGCCTGGTATTATTCCGTAAAAAACCGACGATCACACTGCGGGGCGGGGCCGGAAGCTCGGGGTGCGGGTCTGGCGCTTGGTGCGCGCGCTGCCGACCGCCTGCTCGATTGTATCACCCACTTTTCTGAGAAGCTGGTGCACTGCCCAGGCGCACAGTGCGGTCAACGGTATTACGATGAAAAGGACAACAGGGACGAACCACAGGCCTACGATGAATTCTGAGATCAACATGATTGAATCCTCCTTTGAAATTGTTTTCCGAACGCGAATCTTTCATTTTTTCTTCGATCGCTTGTTTTATCTTTTACAGTCCTCATGATAAGCGTCCTTTGGATTGGTCCTCCATTTGATTGTGCGCTTGCCCTGTTTTTTACAATAACCGTGCCTAAACCTACAATTTCAAAATAAACAAACAATATTAACAACATAAAAGATTGACGAGCTAAAACACCCTCCTGAAACAGTGTTCAACCCGGCGACTACTATACAGATGTGTATAGGCAGGAGTGTCTAAGATCGAGAGGACTTCATCGATACGCGGGATAGGATTGTCAGGAATAACTATTTCCGGTCTTCGATATTGTACTTCAGCAGTTTCGAGTAGAGGGTCGCTCTGCTGACGCCAAGCAGCCGGGCGCTTTTAGCCTTGTTCCAGTCGGTTTTTTGCAGCACCGCCAGAATCGCATCCTTCTCGGATTGTGGTTCATCGGGGATATGTGCACCATCTTGAACGGCTGGCGAATCGCCTTTCTCAGCTGACGCCGCAGCCAAGAATTCCGGCGGCAGGTGCTCCCGTTCGATGACATCACCGGGACAGAGCGCACACCCATAGTGGATGGTGGATCTCAGCTCTCGAATATTGCCGGGCCACGGGTAGTGCAGAAAAAGCTCGGACACGTCCTCTGCGAGACTGGTGATATTCTTGTTCATTGAGCTCCGAAAGTTCTCCAGGAAATGACTGATGAGCAGCGGTATGTCTTCAGCCCTCTCGCGCAGCGGCGGCAATTTTACCAGCAAGCTTTTGAGGCGGTAGTAGAGATCCTCGCGGAACTCCCTGTTTCGAACTTTTTCCTGCAGATCGTGGTTGGTGGCAGCCACCACCCGCACGTCAGCCTTGATGGTTTTCGAGTCTCCAATCCTCTCAAACTCCTTCTGCTCCAGGAAACGGAGCAATTTGGCCTGGAAGCTGGCGGAGATGTCACCGATCTCATCGAGGAACAAAGTGCCCCCTTCGGCGGCCTGGCAGCGTCCGATTCGGTCCTTTACAGCACCGGTGAAGGCGCCGCTCACATGGCCGAACAGTTCGCTCTCCAAAAGACTTTCCGACAGGGCCGCACAATTGACCTTGATCAAGGGGTTTGCTGCTCTGCTGCTGGCCAAATGCACCGCCTCGGCGATCAACTCCTTGCCCGTTCCGCTTTCTCCATAGATCAATACGTTAAGATCCAGGTCAGCGGTATGTTCGAGCAGGGTATAGATCTTCTGCATTTTTTCGCTTTTGCCGACGATATTGTGGTAGCTGTGTTTTACCAGCAGGCTTTTCTCAAGCTCCGCCAACCTGGAAATGTCCCTGATGACCAGCACCGCACCATCGAGTTCGTCGTTGTCATTGGCCAGCGGCGCGGCATTCAATACCAGAGTCTTGCCCTGGTTGTTGGCGCAGCTGCATTCAACCCGATATTCCTTAACCGGCCGTCGTTGGGTAAAAATCTGCTCGAGGATTTCGGCGCAGGGCCCGCTGCCGTCCGCTAACCTCTGCCCGAAGGTTTGGTTGTCTCCCGGCAGATCTCCGCAGATCGATTCCAGAGGCTTGTTGGCGTTGATCACTCGACGCTGCGCATCGACAGTGACAATGGCGTTGTCGATGCTGTCCATGATGGCCTGCAGCATGGTATGGGCTGCTTCTTTCTCCCGAATGGCGTTTTGCAGGGCCAGGTGAGTCTGCACCCTGGCCAGCACCTCTTCGGGGCGAAACGGTTTGGAGATATAGTCGACACCTCCCGCCTGAAAAGCTTTGAGAATCCCTTCGACTTCGGTGAGGGCGCTGATGAATATCACCGGGATAGCGGCGGTTTCTTCTGCCGACTTCAGAATCCTGCACACCTCGTAGCCGTCCATACCCGGCATCATGATATCAAGGAGAATGAGATCCGGCAGCTGGTTCTGGACCGCCTTGAGGGCAACTTCTCCATTCAGGGCCGGTCGCACCTGGTATCCTTTTTCGGTGAGCAGTTTTCTGAGGACGGAGAGATTCTCGGGGGTGTCGTCGACAATAAGGATATTGTTCTTGGGAATCACCTCAATCATCCTCGCGCTCCTCGAGAGATAAGGTTGGTTATCTTTTCTATTATGTCAGAATGGAATAAATTCTGCTAATCTTCAATGAGATAACGCAAAATATTATAGAACCA
>CBFCWR010000323.1:0-3764 GCA_965601575.1 uncultured Desulfofustis sp.
CAAGCGGCTGGGAACCCTGATCGGAGGATTTTTAGATGGTGTTCCCAGAAACTGAGCAAATGCGCTTCGATCTGCAGGTCATCGCCTCCTGGATCGACCCCGGATCGAGGGTGCTCGACCTGGGGTGCGGCAACGGCGAACTCCTGGCCTGGCTGACTGTCCACAAAAAGGTCAGCGGCGTCGGCATCGAGCTCGATGAAGAGAAAGCCGCGTCCTGCATCGCCAACGGACTCAGCGTGCTGCAGGGGGATTTCAACGACGAGGTGGATGATTATCCTGACAAGCGCTTCGACTACGTCATTCTCAGCCAGACCCTGCAGCAGGTGTACGAACCGGCCCGGCTGCTCTACTCCCTGTCCAGGATCGGCCGGCGCTTCATCGTCAGCTTCCCAAATTTCAGCCATCTTTCCATCCGGCTCCAGCTGCTGCTCAAGGGAATGGCACCAAAAAGCGAGGAGCTCCCCTATAACTGGTACGACACGCCGAACATCCGGGTTATCACCCTGAAGGACTTCAGGAACTTCGCCCGCGACGTCGGCTACCGGATCGTCGAAGAAACCGCCATAAAAACCGATCATCACGCTAACTACGGCAGTGTGGTTAAATCTTTGAGCAACCTCAGGGCAACCTATGGAATTTTCATGATAGAAAAAGAGGCCTGACCATGAGCACAGAACAAAAAACCAAAACGGAACTGAATGTCACCATGGTGGGAGAACTCTGCGACCATCAGCATGTGAGCGCCGCCTCCAAGCATCATCTTATTCCGGAAGTGGTTGAAAAGCTGATGCAATCATGGAGCACCAAGGATTGCTACGATCATATCAGCCCGGTGTCGATTCCCTCGCACAAGGCGGTGATAGACATCATCAAGCAGGCCCGGCGCATTCTCTTTCCGGGATATTTCACCTCGGCCAGCCTCCACGCCTCCAACCTGGAATATTACATCGGCAAGGAAACCACCGAGCTCTACGACAAACTCTCCGAACAGATTACCATGGCCATACGCCACGACTGTCGGCGTCAGGAACGGCCCTGCACCAATTGCGAACAGCGGGCCAGCGAGTTGGCCTATCGCTTTATCACCACCCTGCCGGGTATCGCCTCGATTCTGGCCCAGGACATCAGGGCGACGCTGGAAGGCGATCCTGCCTCGAAGAGTCCCGACGAAGTGATTTTCAGCTACCCTGGGCTGCTGGCCATCACCGTCTACCGACTGGCGCACGAACTCTACAAACTGGAGGTACCCATTGTCCCCAGAATCATGACCGAGTGGGCCCACGGCGAAACCGGCATCGACATCAACCCCGGCGCCCGGATCGGACCGGGGCTGTGCATCGATCACGGTACCGGCGTGGTCATCGGTGAAACCACCATCATCGGTAAGAATGTGCGACTCTACCAGGGCGTCACCCTGGGGGCCCTGTCGCTCCCCAAAGACGCCGTCGAGTCGCTGCGTCACAAGAAGCGCCACCCGACCCTCGAGGATGACGTGATCGTCTATTCCAACACCACCATCCTCGGCGGTGATACCATCATCGGAGCCGGATCCGTCATCGGCGGTAATATCTGGCTCACCGAGAGTGTCAGTACCGGTACGAAAGTGCTGCTCAAGAAACCGGAGCTGATCTACCGCAACCCGAACCAACCCCTTTAACAGGAGGACACCATGGCTCTCTCTCTGACCCAAACATACGGCTGCACCCCCCTGCTGACCCTCCAGCGCCTTGGCAAGGAGACAGGCGCCATTCTGATGGGTAAACAGGAATCGAGAAACCCGATGGGCAGCGTCAAATGCCGTATTGCAGTAGCGATGATCGAGGCCGGCATACGCGACGGCCTGATAAATGAAAATACCATTATCGTCGAGCCAACCAGCGGCAACACCGGCATCGGTCTGGCCTTTGTCTGCGCCTCCAAGGGGTTGCGGCTGATTCTTACGATGCCCGACAGCATGAGCGTCGAACGCAGGACCCTGATGACCCACCTCGGAGCCGAACTGATGCTCACCCCGGCGGCAGAGGGCATCAAAGGATCGATCGCCCTGGCTGAGAAAATCCTGGCCGAACACGACAACAGCTATATGCCGAATCAGTTCGCCAATCCGGCCAACCCGGAGGTGCACCGGACCAGCACCGCCGAAGAGATCTGGCTGGACACCGACGGTAAGATCGACATTTTTATCGCCGGTGTCGGTACCGGCGGGACCATCACCGGGGTCTCTGAAGTGATCAAGAAACGCAACCCCAATCTCCGCGTTATCGCAGTCGAGCCGGCAAATTCCCCGGTTCTTTCAGGCGGAGACCACAGTCCCCACAAGATCCAGGGTATCGGTGCAGGCTTCGTGCCCGAGGTACTCAACACCGACATTCTCGACGAGATAATCACCGTCACCAATGAAGACGCCTTCGAGACGGCCAGGCTGCTGGCCAGTAAGGAGGGAATTTTCTGCGGTATTTCCTCGGGGGCTGCGGGCTGGGCGGCACTGCAGGTTGCGGCAAGACCGGAAAATGAAGGCAAGAACATCGTCTTCATCATGCCCGACACCGGTGAGCGCTATCTGAGTACCGACCTGATCACCAGTTGAGCACAGGATCGTGCGTCTTTACCAGACCCCGCTGATTTCAGCTCCGCAGTGCTGACAGCGGCCGTGTTCAAGCAGATTCCTGCGAACGGTGAAACCGTGCCGGTGAATGACCGTGCCTGAGCAGGCCGGGCAGTCGGTGTTCTCTCCCCCGCCGCCGTGGATATTGCCGATGTAGACGTGATGCAGCCCGGCGGCGTGGCCGATTTCGCGGGCCCTGGTCAGCACCCCGGAGCCGGTCGGCGGTCGATCCGTCATCTTGAAAGTGGGTCTGAAGGCCGAGACATGCCAGGGCAGTGAAGGGTCGACCGAACAGATAAATTCCGCCAGCCGCCGCAGCTCTTCCTCCGAGTCGTTGAGTTCCGGAATCACCAGGGTCGTTGCCTCGACCCAGACCCCCTGTTTCCAGAAAAAGCTGACATTGTCCAGAACCTGCTGCAGACTGCCGCCGCAGGTCGAGCGGTAGAACTCTTCGGAGAATGCTTTGATGTCGATGTTGATGCCGTCGATCACCTCCGCCGCTGCCGACGCCGCCTCCGAACTCATATAACCATTTGAGACGAATACGTTTTTCAAACCTTGTTTCCGGGCAAGTTGGGCACATTCGTAGGCAAACTCGAAAAATACAGTGGGTTCCGAGTAGGTGTAGCTTATCGACTTACACCCCGATGACCTGGCGGTTTCGACAATATCGGCGGGATCTTTTCTGATATGGGCAACCTGGTGGACCTGCGGGCCGGACTGGGAAAGGGAATAATTCTGACAATGCAGACACTTAAAGTTGCAGCCCACGGTGGCAATCGAATAGGTCAGCGAAGCGGGAAGAAAGTGAAACAGCGGCTTCTTCTCGATGGGATCCACATGCTCGGCCGAAACCTTGCCATAGGACAGCGAATAGAGTTTTCCATCCCTGTTCTCCCTGACCCCGCAGAGGCCGCGGCGCTTATTTTTGATTCGGCAGCGGTGGGCGCAGAGCCCGCAGATTACCGAATCGCCCTCCGATTGATAGAAGCGTGCTTCCTTCATGTGTGCACTTCCCAGCTGTCGTTCTGTCGCAGGAAACAGGGCCGAAACTG
Source organism: uncultured Desulfofustis sp. (assembly GCA_965601575.1). Taxonomy (GTDB): domain Bacteria; phylum Desulfobacterota; class Desulfobulbia; order Desulfobulbales; family Desulfocapsaceae; genus JABDQA01. Next base: position 3,661 of record CBFCWR010000323.1, read on the forward strand.
GGTCTTGTACTCCATCCCCGACACATCCTCGATGTAGTAGCCCAGGTACAGATACTGAATATTTTTCTGCAGGCAGAAATCGATCATGGTGAGGATATTGAAGG
>CBFCWR010000324.1:0-3737 GCA_965601575.1 uncultured Desulfofustis sp.
ACGCCGGGATGGCATTTGAAGGTGAAGCTGCTGTCGCCAAGCGGCGTCATGCCTTGGGGAAATTTTTTATCCGACATTGTTTCTTAACAGAGAGGACAGGCTTAAGCATGTCCTCTCATGTATTGACTCATTCATTGGCTCAAAACGTAAAAAAGCTGACATGAACCAGGTTCAGTGCCAGCTTTGTTCGCTTCAGTATGTGGATAGAAATCAGCTTTCGTCTTCTTCTTCGCCCAGATCTTCCTGGTAGCCGACTAGTTCGATGATCGCCATCGGAGCAGCGTCGCCCTGCCGGTTACCGGTCTTGATAATCCTGGTATAGCCGCCTTGACGGTCGGCAAACTGACTCTGTATTTCATCAAAAAGCTTGGCCACTACGTCCTTGCTTTGAATATAGCTCAGGGCCTGACGCCTGGCATGCAGGTCACCGCGCTTGGCCAGGGTGATCATCTTCTCGGCGATGGGCCTCAGCTCTTTGGCTTTTTTCTCGGTGGTGACAATGCGCTCATGCTCGAACAGGGAAGTGACCATGTTCCTGAACATGGCCTTGCGATGTGAGCTTGTACGGCCGAGCTTTCTGCCGGATTTTCCGTGTCTCATGGTTCTATCCTCGACTGTGTCTATTCCTTAGTCTTTTCAGGTATTTCGGGGCGCTGCCAGTTATCGAATTTCATGCCGAGCGTCAGACCCATTTCGGCGAGCAGGGTTTTTATCTCGTTGAGCGATTTACGCCCGAAATTCTTGGTCTTGAGCATTTCCTGATCGGTTTTCTGGGCCAGATCACCGATAAAATAGATCTCGGCATTTTTAAGACAATTGGCCGACCGCACCGACAACTCGAGATCCTCAACCGGTTTATCGAGGTAAGGATTGAGCGGCGGCTCGTCTTTGTCTGGCTCGTCTTCTTTTTCTGGCTCTGCGCGTTCTTCGTTGAAGTTTATGAAAATGGACAACTGATCCTTGAGGATCTTGGCAGCGTAGGCGAGGGAGTCCTCGGGGGTGACACTGCCATCGGTCTCAATCTCCATGGTCAGTTTGTCATAATCGGTCATCTGTCCGACCCGGGCCTGGGCTACCACGTACTGCATCCGTTTGATCGGCGAGAAGATCGCGTCGATGGGAATCTGGCCGATTGACAGTTCATCCTTCTCCTGGCGCTCGGCAGGCATATACCCTTTACCCCATTCCACCGTCATTTCAGCGGAGAACTCGGCATCTCCGGTCAAGGTGCAGATCAACTGATCCGGGTTCATCACCTCGACATAGGCGGAAGGGGTGATGTCGCCCGCCCTGACTTCGCCGGCTCCCTTCTTCTCGACCACAATTTTCTGTGCTTCTTCGCAATTGAGCTTGAGGCGTATCTGCTTGATATTGAGTATAATCTCGCTGACATCCTCCATTACGTCCTTGAGGGTCGTAAACTCATGCAGCGCACCCTCGATTTTCACCGTGGTGATGGCCGCTCCTTGAATCGAGGACAGCAGAATTCTTCTGAGTGAATTGCCAATCGTGGTGGCAAATCCCCGCTCGAGCGGCTGGCAGACGATTTTAGCATAGGAGTTCGCGTGACTATCCTTCTCCGTCTCAAGCTTTTCAGGCTTAATAAGCTCGTGCCAGTTCCGATAAAAAGGTATGTTCTCGTCAGCAGCGTGAGTCATATCATCCCTTTATTTGTAGGTTGTAAAACCCTCTTGTGTGTCGGCAACAAAAATGCCGACAGGCGACGATGGAAACTCGGGTGCTTCCATCTCAAAAGGGTTTCCAATTGATAACGACGAAAAACCCGGATTAAGTGGTCAGGGCCCCCGTCGAATGTCCTTTTGTCTAATTATTTCGAGTACAGTTCGACAATGAGCTGCTCCTGAATCGGCATGGTCAGCTCCTCTCGGTTTGGCAGCGCCTTGACTGTCGATGCATACCCTTTCTTGTCCAACTCAATCCAGCTCGGCACCCCGCGCCTTTCCACAGCCTCGAGACTTTCATTGATCAACGCATTGGCCCGGCTTTTCTCTTTGATGGACACCACGTCACCCACTGAAACCTGGTAGGAGGGGATATTTACTTTTTTCCCGTTGACCATAACATGCTTATGCCGCACCAACTGGCGCGCCTGGTTTCTGGATGAGGCGAAACCCATTCGAAAAACCGCGTTATCGAGCCTCCGTTCAAGCATGATCAGAAGGTTCTCACCGGTAACTCCTTTCTGGAGATCGGCCTTTTTGAAATATTGACGAAACTGCCCTTCAAGCATGCCATACATGCTCTTGACCTTCTGCTTCTCCCTGAGCTGAACTGCAAAATCAGATTGTTTCCTGAAGCGCGCCTGCCCGTGTTGTCCGGGGGCGTAGGCTCGACGTTCAAATGAGCATTTATCGGAATAGCACCGATCCCCCTTCAAGAACAGTTTGAGTCCTTCACGCCTGCAGCGTCGACACGCTGCCCCTGTATCTCTAGCCAACTTAGCCTCCGTTGATTAAATGCTGATAAGCCTCTCAGATGACAGCCGTCCCCGCTAAACGCGACGGCGTTTGGGGGGCTTGCAACCATTGTGCGGTATTGGGGTCACATCATAGATGCGGGTGACTTCGAGACCGGCATTGAGCAACGCCCGGAGGGCAGCCTCGCGCCCAGGCCCGGGTCCCTTCACCTTGACTTCGACTTTTTTCATCCCCTGATCAGTTGCCTTCTTGGTTGCATCTGTAACTGCATTCTGAGCGGCAAACGGTGTGGACTTACGGGAACCTTTGAATCCCAGCACACCGGAACTGCACCATGAAACCACGTTTCCCTGCTTGTCGGAAATCGTGACAATGGTATTGTTGAAGGTCGAGTAAATGTGCACGATACCTTCGGGAATATTCTTTTTAACCTTACGCTTAGACCGGGTTTCCGTCTTTTTAGCAGCCATGCCTGTCTACCTGTATGATTATTTGTCTTATTTCCGGCGTACGGCACCACGACGGGGGCCTTTTCTGGTCCGGGCATTGGTTTTAGTTTTCTGCCCTCTCACCGGCAAGCCCTGTCGATGTCTCCTGCCGCGATAACAGCCAAGATCCATCAACCGCTTGATATCCATGGATACTTCCCGGCGCCGGTCACCTTCGACGATGTAGTGGTCCTCGATCACCTTACGGATCCGATTCACGTCGTCACCGCTGAGGTCGTCGCTGTTCATCGTGTAGGGAAGATCAACCGAATCTAAAATCTTCCGCGCCGAGGTCAGACCAATACCGTAGATATAGGTCAGGGCCCGATCCATATGCTTATTTTTGGGAAGGTCAACTCCTGCTATACGTGCCAAGATGTATCTCCTATACTCTATTTACCGGATGGATAACTTATCCCTGTTTCTGCTTATGTTTCTTAACTTTGCACGACACACGGACCACGCCGTTCCGTTTGTAGACCTTGCAGTCGCTGCAAATCTTTTTTACCGATGACCGTACTTTCATGGCGCAACTCCTATTTCTTTTTCTTGGCGTTCTTTGCCCTGAACGTCACTCTGCCGCGCGTCAGGTCATAGGGAGAAAGCTCGACCGTTACCCTGTCGCCCGGCAATATCTTTATGAAATGCATACGCATCTTACCGGAGATATGGGCTAAAACCTTGTGGCCATTGTCCAGTTCGACCCTGAACATGGCATTGGGTAAAGGCTCGATGATCGTTCCTTCGACTTCTATTGCTTCTTCCTTGGCCATAAATTTTCCCGAGTTAATCAATAATCGTCAAAACAGAC
>CBFCWR010000325.1:0-3657 GCA_965601575.1 uncultured Desulfofustis sp.
ACGTGGTGTCCGGCCACGTGACCTATGATCGGGTCGCAGAGGCCTTCGGACTCCCCTATAAAGAGATCTCCTCTCTCCTCTCCTGAGCAGCTCCCTGCTCACTCCCGGGGCCGGCTCCTCCAGATTTCTTACCGGCTCCGGGAGCTTTGTTGCTCTTTGCCGCCTGCGGGCATTATTCCGGCTAATCCACAGAAAGGATTGCACTGACAGCTCCTATTGTAGATGTGTAATTCAGCCGAGGAGTTTGAACACCTCGCCAAGGCTTTCCCGGGCATCGCCGAACAACATCCGTGTGTTGTCCTTGTAGAAAAGAGGATTGGCCACTCCCGCATAGCCGGTCGCCATGGAGCGTTTCAGCACGATGGTGGTCTTGCCCTTCCAGCACTCGAGGACCGGCATTCCCGCAATCGGGCTGTCAGGCACTTCCTGGGCGGCCGGGTTGACGATGTCGTTGGCGCCGATCACGACCGAAACGTCCACGTCGGGGAAATCATCATTTATTTCATCGAGTTCAAAGACGATGTCGTAGGGAACCTTGGCTTCGGCAAGCAATACGTTCATGTGGCCCGGCATGCGTCCGGCAACCGGATGGATGCCGAAGCGGACGTTGATCTTCTTGTCCCGCAGCGTTCTGGTGATATCGTTGACGACGTGCTGGGCCTGGGCGACTGCCATGCCGTAGCCCGGGATGATCATGACCTCCTTGGCCTGGAGCAGAAGCTCCGCTGCCTCCGCAGCCTCAACCGCCACCACTTCGCCGGCCTCATCGGCCCCCGATGATGACGCGGTGTGTCCTTCCGCGGTGCCGAAGCCCCCGGCGATAACCGAGATGAAATTGCGGTTCATGGCCCGGCACATGATGTAGCTGAGTATCGCACCGCTGCTGCCCACCAGGGCACCGACGACGATCAACAGATCATTGCTGAGCATGAATCCGGTGGCCGCCGCCGCCCAGCCTGAATAGCTGTTGAGCATCGAGACCACGACCGGCATGTCGGCCCCGCCGATGGCCATCACCATATGCACCCCGAAAAGCAGGGAAATGATGGTCATGGCGACAAGCGGCAGCATACCGCCCCCGGCTGCCGATTGAGCGATAAAACTAAAGCAGAACCAGATGGCCAGCACCAGCAGAATCAGGTTGAGCCAGTGCCTGAACGGCAACAGCATCGGTTTGCCGCTGATCCGGGCACTCAGTTTGAGAAAGGCGACCACGGACCCGGAAAAGGTCAGCGCACCGATCAGAATGCCAAGATAGGTCTCCACATCATGGATGGTTTTTTCCACACCGCTCAGGACAATTGTATGATCCATGAAGTTGGCAAAGCCCACGAGTACTGCCGCCAGACCAACCAGGCTGTGGAGAATGGCTACCAGCTCGGGCATCTGAGTCATCTCGACCTTTTTTGCCAGCATCAGGCCTATGGACCCGCCAATGAGCACGCTGACAAACAAAAGAAAATAGTTGTCGGTGACGATACCGATCAGGGTGGCCAGCAGCGCCAGTGCCATACCTGCCATACCGTAGAGGTTGCCCCGGCGCGAGGTTTCCTGGGTACTGAGGCCGCCCAGGGCGAGAATGAAGAGAATGGTAGCCCCGATATAGGCTACCGTAACGACACCTTGTGACATGGGCTCCCTCCTATTTCCTGAACATGGACAGCATTCGCTGGGTAACCGCGAAGCCGCCGAATATGTTGATACTGGTGATCAGCACGGAGATGGTGGCAAGAAAGACGATCACCCCATTGTCCGAAGAAATCTCCAGAAGGGCCCCGATGATGATAATTGAACTGATCGCATTGGTGACGCTCATCAGCGGCGTGTGCAGTGACGGAGTCACATTCCAGATGACCATATAGCCGACAAAGCAGGCCAGCACAAAAACCGTCAGATGGGACATGAATTCGGGTGGTGCGACCCGACCTATCGACAGCATGGCCAAACCGGCCAGGGCGAGCACCAGAACCCTCACCCAGGGCCGCTTCTTCTGCGCTGCCGGCTGTTCGGCAACCGGCTCGGGGGCCGGCTTGGGGGGCGCCGCCGAGATCTTCGGGGCGGGAGGCGGCCAGGTAATCTCCCCATCTTTAATTACCGTCGCCCCGCGGATGATCTCATCCTCCATGTTGATCACGATCCGGCCATCCTTTTCCGGGGTTAGATCACCCAGAAGGTGGCGCAGGTTGGTCGCATAGAGCTGGCTCGACTGGGTGGGGAGCCTCGAGGGCAAATCGGTGTAGCCGATTATCGTGACCCCGTGTTTTACGACTACCCGGTCTGCTTCGGTGAGTTTGCAATTGCCCCCCATCTCGGCGGCCAGGTCAACGATCACACTCCCCTCTTTCATGGATTTCACCATCTCCTCGGTGACCAGCTCGGGCGCCGGCTTTCCGGGGATCAGGGCGGTGGTGATGATAATGTCCACCTCAAGGGCCTGCTGGGCAAAGAGTTCCATCTCCGCCTTGATGAACTCATCGCTCATGACCTTGGCATACCCGCCCTCTCCGGTGCCGTCCTCGTCGGCGAAATCGAGCATCAGGAACTCAGCATCCATGCTTTCGACCTGTTCCTTGACTTCCGGCCGGGTGTCAAAGGCCCGCACGATCGCCCCCATGGACTTGGCGGCGCCTATCGCCGAGAGCCCGGCGACCCCGGCCCCGATCACCAGTACCTTGGCAGGCGGGATTTTACCGGCGGCGGTAATCTGCCCGGTAAAAAACCTGCCGAAATTCTGGGCCGCCTCAATCACCGCACGATAGCCGGCTATATTGGCCATCGAGCTCAAGGCATCCATCTTCTGAGCTCTGGATATCCTCGGGATCGAGTCCATGGCCAGCACCGAGATGTTGCGCGAGGCCAGCTCGTTCATCAAGGTCTCGTTCTGTCCGGGCTGAATGAAGCTGATGAGCGTCTGCCCCTGCCGCAACAGCTCAGGCTCGTTGATACCGTTTTGCTCATCTGTTATGGGGGCGCGCACCTTGAGAATGATATCCGACTGCTCATAGAGCGCTGCAGCGTTTTCAAGCACTGCAACGCCAACCTCTTCATAGGCAGTATCGGTAAATTTGGCGGCCTGGCCCGCCTGCGCCTCGACCGCCACCTCGAAACCCAGTTTCTGCAGCAGTGTGGCGGCTTCAGGTGTGGTCGCCACCCGGCGCTCGCCCTCGTGAATTTCCCTAGGTACGCCAATTCTCATTACGATGCTCCTTGCCGGGCAGGCATTATCCCTGCCGGCATTTTATTGTGGTATTGAGTGGATCATTGTCGCCGTGTGTACCGGCTTGTCAGCAAAGATGGTGACTGAGGTGAAAAATAAGCATTGTTTCCCATGGTTGTGCAGATCATCTTGGGAAAAGTGTGAATTGATCTGTTTTGGCTGCACATTACTGGCTCAATAGCGGCTGCCAACGCGAACGGGGATCATCCCATTGGGTCCGCAGTAGAAGTGTGTGCCGGAGGTCAGGATCAGAAGTCCCTTACCAGCCCCCAAGGGGTTTTGTCTTGGGCTAAAAATAAAACCATTGTTGCCGAAAGGCAGCCTATCTGTTCTTCATCAACTGCATAATCCGGTCATAATCAAATTTACTGGAGAACCGGGCCAGCGTCTCCGCCAAAGCAAGATTGCGACTTTTTATCTCGTCAATTATCTGATCAACC
>CBFCWR010000326.1:0-3650 GCA_965601575.1 uncultured Desulfofustis sp.
AAAATTTCTCGTATGCCTTGATTTTGAACGAAAATCTTAGTTTTGCAAAAGGCTCTATGGATCATTTAATTTGACGATGACCAGGGTGATGTCATCCTCGGATTTCTTGCCGAAGGTGAATTCGTTCAACTCCCGATAAACCGCATCGAGTATCTCTGCGGCACTTTTTTGACAATTCTCTCTGATGATTTTCTGATAGCGCGCTTTGCCGAACATCTCTCCCTCAGTATTGAAGGCTTCCCAGATGCCATCGGTTCCGATGGCGATCACCTGACCGTTCTGCAATCCAGTTTTCCGATTCTCCATGTACTGGAACCCGTCGGTCACTCCCAGCGCAATACCGCTGCCCTTGAGTTCCTCGAAAGTATCCTGCTGCGGGGAATAGACCAGCGCCGGATCATGTCCCGCCCTCACCCACTCGAGGTACTGATCCTCCGGATCGATTGTCAGGCAGAACAAGGTCATGAACTTTCCGGTGTCAATGGTGTCCTGAGCCAGGTGATCGTTCATGGCGGTGACAATCTCTGAAATTGATCCAGGCTGAGAGGCCCGCATTCTCAAAAAGGCCCTGGCAGTGGTCATCAACAGTGCCGAATCCACACCGTGGCCGGAAATGTCCCCCACAACGATGCTGAATATTTTCTTGGCCGAGTCCGGCCTCCAGATAAAATCGTAGTAATCCCCGCCAATCTCGTCGCAGGATACATTGCGACCGGCAATATCAAGCCCCCTGACATCTGGCATTTCGGTGGGCAACATACTTTTTTGCACCTCACCGGCGAGCATGAGCGCCTTCTTATGCTCGGTCATATCAGTGACGAACGCCATATTTCCGATGGCCTTGCCCTGATCGTCGCGCAATGTGCTGCCGTGGATGAGCACCGGAATCACCCTGCCATCCTTACTCACGACTTCGCCTTCCAGGTTTCGCTGCTCTCTGGAGAGAAACATTTCTCGATTGGCGCTCATAAATGATCTGAACTCATCGGTGGCCAGGTCCAGGACATACGTTCCTTTCAATTCTTCTCTGGAGTAGCCGATCATCTGGCAATACGCATTGTTTACATCGACGATTTTTAGTTCCTGGTCCATCAGGACAAATCCTTCACCTGCTGTCTCAACGATTCGACGGAATTTTTCTTCGCTCTTCTTGAGCTTCTCCTCTGCGAGTCTGCGTTCAGTGATATCGATGAGAATCCCCTGATTATGGATTTTGTTTCCCTGGTTGTCCCTGACCACAGAGGTCTGGTCTTCGACCCACCGTTCCTCACCATCTTTTGTGAGCACGCGATAATACTGAGTATATTCCTCCACATCAGATTCAGCGTAGCCGTTTATTTCATCTCTTAAGCGCTCGATGTCGTCCCCATGGACAATGTCTGCAAATCGGATTTTCTCTTCCAGAAAATCTTGGGGGTCGTAGCCAAAGCGCCTTAGGTTATCAGAGACATATTCAAGAGTTGGTTTGGTCCCGGTGGGACCGGCCTTTCTTCTGAACAGTACAACAGGGCTCTGGTCGATAATCAGTTTTGCCAGACTCAACTCATCCATGGTCTGCTGGTACAGATCGGTTTTTTGAGACAGCTCTCGATCGGCTTTGCCGACCGTGCTTTCCAACTCCAGGATGCGTCTCTCGGCTTTTTTGAGTTTATCTTCGAGTATTTTTTGATCTTCTAGGCTTTTCATTGGTGACATTCAACTCCTGCTTTTCTCCCTGTCGCTCATCTCAAACGCATAATCAAAGCAATGCATCGATCCGGAACCAAGACCTTGCTGGTCATTGTTACAAAGATCACTATATTCACTCTTAAGTGATTTGGGGCTGCCCCGCTTATTTCAACCCAACCCAATTGAAATGATGAGTGATCAACAGACAAAATTGACGATTTTCTCAGACTATATCTGACCCTGGTGCTATTTCATTACCGGGCGTATTGAAAGACTGAAGCAGGAGTTTGACCTCGAGGTAGAATGGAAAGCCTTCCCGCTCCACCCGAACACACCATCTGCTGGACTTACCCTCGAAGAGCTTTTCAACGCTTCCTCCGAGAAAATCACCGCCATGGTGGCTGGGCTACAACAGACAGCGGCCAGCCTCGGTTTACCATTCGGTAACCGTACCAAGACCTATAACTCAAGGCTGGCACAGGAACTGGGCCTCTGGGCTGAAGATCAAAAGAAAGGCGACCAGTTTCACCAGGCAGCATTCGAGTCATACTTCGTACATGGAGAAAATCTCGCTGATCATACCGTACTTCTGCGCCTTGCCATCAAAGTCGGTCTGCGCGAAAAAGAGGCAGATGCGGTGCTGAACGCACGAAGCTATGCCGAAAATGTGGACACCCACTGGCAAGAAGCCCGCCAACTCTCCATCAATGCCGTTCCCACGTTTTTGACGGGTTTTAACCGGGTGGTCGGAGCCCAGAGCTACGAAGCCCTCGCCGACCTGGTCTCGATGGCCGGTGCCCGCAGAAAAGATTAGAAAAAATAGGTCGCGATCAGATAGGCCTGGGACGGATTGCCCAAAATCGTACCATCCTCGGGATTAACAAGCTCTCCAAATTCGCTTCCTGATGGGCCCTCTGATACATTTACCCCCAACAGGAGTTCGAAGGATTGACTCACCTCCCAGTTCAATCGGGGTTGGAGAAGTACAGAGTTGTCCTCCAGATTGTATATCACGGTAACCAGAAGATTCACCAGTGGGTGGGCTTCATACTGCAGCAGTGCATCGAGATAGTAGTTGCCGGTGACAAAAATTTCCCCGCGTCTCAGCCTCTCTGTCAGAGATTCCTTCTGCAGGGCATCCAGGGGGTTTGCTTCTCCGAGTCCGTTGTAATAGAACTCGATAAATCCGTACCAGTTCCTGCCGGACCAGGTCCAGGAACGGTCATAATTTAGAACCCCCGAAAAAAAGGACTGCATCTCGCTGTCTTCCTCGAGGTAAGTCCAGGTGAGATCTGAGCGCAACACACCACTGCCGAGATAGGTGGAAAATCCACCACCCAGCACCGGATCATCATAGTTTTTCATCACATATATATCCAGGTCACCATATTCCCCTGAGACTCTTGTTTTCAGACCATAGGTCGATTGATCGTAATTCAGATCATCGCCTTCACTGGTGCGCGGCACAATGACCAGCTGCAGATCGGAGATCAAGTCAAAGCCATTCTGATAAAGAACCATGTCACTGCCAATCTTGTAGTCTCTGATAATATCAGAAGGAGCAAATGGGTTTATCAGGTCGGCGGGGTTAAAAAGAAGGCCATTGCCCCAGGTCAGCGCCTGTCGGCCGATGCTGAAATTTCCGAGACCACTTTCATGGGCGAGAAATAGTCTATCAAGTCGGTGGTAAATGACGTAGTCATCACCTTCTGAGATTATTTTAGTGAGTGAAAACAATTGGTTTTCATCGTTGGGAATAGTGGACTGGTAGAAAGCTGACTCGAGGATCTCAGGATTTTGCTCCGCCGCCTCGTTTATCGTCTCTCTGGTCTGTCCGCCGCTGGCCACCAATTCATAGTCGATATTGAAGCTGGTAAAGTCGCCGAAATACAAAGTCATATTCAAACGACCGTCAGCAGCGCCGTTAAGAAAAAGTTGTTCACCCCGGGTCAATGCCAGAAAATTTTCCTCCTCGTGATAGT